>JBAHZX010000027.1:0-27835 GCA_037132815.1 Shewanella sp. | reverse complement strand
CAACATCGAGTGTTAACCGAAGCTTCGGCTTCTTTGATGACATCATTAAATCTTATTTTAAGTGACATAGTAGTGTCTAGAGAGCAGATTGTGTTGGATCTTAAATCTTATGTTATCTTGCAAGAAAATCATATGTTGTTTGAAGAAAGAGATATTTTCCCCCGATGGGCAGAGATAATATCTCAAACTGACTGGTTGGAAATACAAGCTTTATGTTCACTAGAACTCATCGACGATCCACTTTTTAGTGATAGTGATAGTGTGGAATTTGAGGCGTTAAGGGAGTACATCACAAAGAATAAGCAGAAATTTAGTTATTGATTCCTAGGATAAAGTCCATTTTTATCCATTTCTGGGAAATAGAAAAAACCAGTTTAAATTGGCTTTTTCTATTGATACTAGGTTAAGGATATTACGTTTAGATAAACTGTTGTCTGAACATATTGATAAGGCCATTACTTGAGCTGTCCAGCTCACTTGAATCTTTCTTTGATCCAAGCCTAGCCAGAACATCATGACCTAATTTTTTTCCTAGTTCTACGCCCCATTGGTCGAATGAGTTGATGTTCCAAATTGCGCCTTGAACGAAGGTTCTGTGCTCATAAAGTGCAATTAGTGAACCTAGCGTTTCTGGCGTTAGTTTGTCCATTAATAGGGTATTACTTGGCTTGTTACCTTGCATCTCTTTATGCTTGGCTAGGGTAATCTTATCATTCTGTGAAAGTGCACAGTCTACAAGTTCAGCTAATGCTTCTTCATAAGAGCGCCCCTGCATCAGTGCTTGGGTTTGACCAAAACAGTTTGAAGCGAGTTGGATGTGGTGTTCGCCTATAGGATTATGACTCTTGAGAGGTATAATGAAGTCTGCTGGAATAAGCGCTGTGCCTTGGTGCAATAGTTGGTGATAGGCGTGTTGACCGTTAGTGCCTTCTCCCCCCCAAATAACTGGCGCGGTAGAAAAATCGACATGAGTTCCATCTAAGGTAACCGATTTACCATTACTCTCCATATCCAGCTGTTGGAAATAGGCGGGAAGTCCTCTCAGATAATGGTCATAGGTCAACACCACATGGGACTGAGCGTCATGGAAGTTGCCGTACAGTAGTGATAGCAGCCCCATAATCACTGGCATATTTTCTGATAGAGGCGTGTTGGAAAAATGCTTATCCATCCGATGAGCACCATCAAGTAATTCACGGAAATTATCCATGCCTATCATCAATGCTATGGGTAAGCCTATGGCTGACCAGAGTGAATAACGACCACCGACCCAATCCCACATAGGGAAAATATTATTGGTATCGATACCGAACTCTGTCGCTTTTGCTACATTAGAGGTGACGGCAACGAAATGCTGAGCAATATCCTTTTGACTCGCCCCGTGGCCTATAAACCACTCTTTAGCGCTTAAGGTATTAGTCAAGGTTTCTTGTGTACTGAAAGATTTAGATGACATAATAAACAGAGTCGTTTCGGCATCGAGAGGCTTAAGCTTATCGGTGATGCATGAGCCATCAACATTGCTAACGAAGTGGCAATTGAGCGCTTTATTCCAATACGGCCTGAGAGCTTGAGACACTATCTTAGGACCTAAGAAGGAACCGCCAATACCGATACTGACGATATCAGTGATTGACTTGCCTGTGTATCCTTTCCAGCTACCAGAAGTGATTGCGGTGACCAATGTCGCCATCTTAGCCTGAGTTTGCTGAACTTCCTCAACGATGTTTGTACCGTCTAGAATGATTTTTTGCTCTGGTTTAGCGCGCAGTGCGGTATGTAGTACCGCCCGCTTCTCGGTGGTGTTGATCACATCACCGTCGAACATGGCTTTGATTTTAGACGTTAATTTAGCCTCTTCTGCGAGCTTAAAAAGGAGAGATAAGGTCTCTTGATTTGCCCTGTTCTTGGAGTAATCTAAAAATAGGCCACAAGCTGATGTCGACATAGTATCGAATCTAATTTTGTCTTGTTCAAAAAGCACTCTCATATGAGGTAAATGCTTGGTATGAGCTTTTAGCTCATTCCAAGTCTGACTTTGGGTTAGCTCTGTCATCCTATCTTGCTCCTTTAAGAGACTAATTTTTCTTTTAGCATTACTTCGAGTTTACCTTGGTCTATAGCGAAGTTTCTAATGCCTTCGGCAAGCTTATCAACTGCCATTGGATCTTCGTTGAATTCCCAGCGGAACAGTGCTTCTGTTAGTGGCTCTCCGGCTGTAAGGGATGACTCTACAGGAACAAGTTTACGCACTACCTGAGCCTGTGAAACTTCCATCTCTTCGAGTAGTGCTGGACCAATTGTTAGACGGTCACAGCCCGCAAGCTCGAGAATTTCGCCTGTGTTGCGGAAGCTGGCCCCCATGACGACAGTGTTAAAACCATGGCGTTTGTAATAGTTGTAGATTTCGGTAACTGAAACGACACCTGGATCTTGACTCGCACTGTAATCTTGACCCGTATCTTTCTTATACCAATCTAAGATCCTGCCGACAAACGGGGAGATAAGGTAGACTCCAGCTTCTGCACATGCCCGGGCCTGTGTAAAGCTGAACAAGAGAGTGAGGTTACAGTTAATGCCTTCTTGTTCTAGTTGTTTAGCGGCGCGAATACCTTCCCATGTTGAGGCGAGCTTGATCAGAATTCGTGACTTATTTATGCCAGCTTCTTGATACAGTTTAATCAGCTTATGGGCTTTATCGATAGAAGCATTTTGATCGAAAGAGAGTCTGGCATCAACTTCTGTGGAAATACGACCCGGCACGATCTTTAATATTTCTACGCCAATATTGACCGCAAGTTTGTCAGCTGCATCTTTGAGTTGTTGATCTATTACATTACTTTGTGATTTAGCCCAAATGATCGCGTTGTCGATGAGATGGCCATAATCTGGATTCTGGGCAGCTTTTAAAATGAGAGACGGGTTAGTCGTCGCATCTTGTGGTTGGTAACACTTGATGGCCGCAATGTCACCAGTATCGGCGACGATGGTGGTAAAAGATTTCAATTGTTCGAGTGTACTAGCCATAAAATAACATCCTTTTAAGAAGCGGCTTAAAGGTTTGTGATTGCTCGGGGG
This sequence comes from Shewanella sp., assembly GCA_037132815.1. Lineage (GTDB taxonomy): Bacteria > Pseudomonadota > Gammaproteobacteria > Enterobacterales > Shewanellaceae > Shewanella. Next base: position 24,757 of record JBAHZX010000027.1, on the reverse strand, counting down.
TATTAGAAATGATCTTGATGATATTTCCAACCGTAAATGTAAAAATTACAGTAAAGTTTTAATGAACCTGTTTAACCTAAATAATTGGTCAAAATAGGCAGAAGAGAGTATAGCCTGTAAGGCTCATTTTAATACAGATAAAGTCCAGCTATACAGTATATAGCATCATAAAAAATCGCTGCATCAAGCAGCGATTTATAGATATGTGCGAAAATTCTTGATTACTTGATCAAGGCTTCTCTTTTCACGCCTGTGACGTGGGCTTCAATACGACGGTTAGCCTTGTTTGCTTCGGCACTGCGACCTTGGATAACAGGTTGAGTGATACCAAAACCTTCAGCTTCTACACGCTCTTGGCTAATACCATATTTATCAACAAGTATCTTAGCAACTGCATTGGCCCGCTTATCTGATAAAGCCATGTTGTAGTTAGCTTCACCTACATCAGAGGCATGACCTGAGATCAACACTGTCGATTTAGGGTGCTTGTTCATATAAGTCGCCAGTTTTTCAATGCGCTCGTAAGACTCAGTTTTTACCACCGATGAGTTATTGGCGAACTGAATAGAACCCAGATCACGTTGCTCAGTCGTTTCTGTGTAAATAGTACACCCCTTGGCATCAACCTTATGATTTGCAGCAGTGTCTGGACACTGATCCATATCGTCGGTAACACCATCATTGTCTGAGTCAATAGGGGCTATGACCAATGGAGCAACAAGAGTTGGTGCTGGAGTACCGAAACGGTAGCTAAGCTCTAGACCCCAGTAGTTGCTTTCCATGGCAAGCGTATCCCATTTATCTTCATTTAAGCTTTCGTAACGACGATATTTAGCCTGAAGCTTCAAGTTTTCGGTGATATTATAACCAATGCCAGCGCCAAAATATGGGGCTATACCATTGTCACTGTAATACTCGCTGCCCCATTGCTTATTGTTTGATAGTGTGTAATTCATAGCACCAGCTTCTGCTGATAGGCTCCAGCGATCAGCGAATGGCCAGAAGCCTACGACTCCCAAGCTCATACCTTTAGCACCAACATCATTGAGCTTGTTTTCATAGTCAACCCATGTGGTACGGCCAAGATCGCGATAGCCTAGTTCAACACCAAAATAATCATTAAAAAGATAACCACCAAATACATCCCATGCGTAAGGATCATCTTTATCACAGCTCTTCATGGTCTTCATATCGCAGTTAGGCTCGTAATTATTGACGCCAATACCGCCTCCTATATACCAAGGAGTAAGATCTTGTGCTGCGTTAGCAGCGAAGGGAAGCATTGAAGTCAGTAGAATAGCTTTCAATGTATGGTTCATCAGTTTATTCCTTTAATTATTTATCACTCCCAATGCTACTTCACCTATAGGTGAGTAGCACCAGCATTTTGAGAGGAGGTTAACTTGCTGGTTGACTCTATTATCTACGGATTCAAGAGCTATTTCCAATGAAAATGTAACTTAAATCATCTATTTTATCGTTTAAAGGCATAACGAAGTACATTTTATCAGAAGTGTATGCTCATCTATATTATTAATTTTTATAGTGTATCCTTAGCGTTTCCTTATTGTATCTACCGCCTGGTCGTTATGTTGACAGTATGTTTATTTTGTAAGTTACTATCTGGCGTGCATCCCCTTTATAAACTGAGATATTCGGTACGTTTTCCTTGAAATAATATCTGTGTTCCAGCAAATGTTGAGGCATATTTATGGTGATATACGGTGCCTCAACGCATCACGAATTTATTCTCTATTTTGTACATGGAGAAGTCTTATGTCAGCATTGATTCTGCACCAAAGGTGAGTTTTTCAAGATTGTGTATAATTGATTAACCGCGATCGAGAACACGCGAAATATTTTTGATGGTATGCTATTTTGCTGTAGCGAAAATTGGTGAAGGTGATATTTGTTTTTTACAAAAAGATACTCATAAAAAAATTTACCAGTTTTTATAGAATGAAGAGAAGAAAACTTAAACATGTTAGTCCCGAGTTGATGGTATAAACTCTCGTGAATAACATGGGGATAGAATAAGAACTATGCTTGAATCATTAATTAGCGTTATCGAATCTGTAATAAATGCTATTAGCGGCATGTTATGGGGTAGCGTGCTTATGTACGTACTGGTTGCTGCGGGTACCTTGTTTACACTCCGCTTGGGATTTATTCAGTTTCGTTTATTTGGTCATGGGGCCAAGCTGGTCATTCAGGGTCGTGAGAAGGTTGATGGAATCTCGTCATTTCAGGTTTTTTGTACCTCTATGGCTGCTCGTGTTGGTACTGGGAACATGGCTGGTGTGGCCGTCGCCATCACAATGGGTGGTGCTGGAGCTATCTTCTGGATGTGGCTAATTGCACTACTTGGCATGGCTACCGCTTTTGTCGAATCTACCTTAGCCCAAGTTTATAAAGTGAAAGATAGCGAAGGTCAATATCGAGGTGGCCCTGCTTATTATATGGATAAAGGGCTAGGTAAACGTTGGATGGGGACATTATTTTCTATTCTGCTCATTATTGCCTTTGGCTTTGCTTTCAATGCCGCCCAAGCCAATACAATGACTGATGCCCTTCATAATGCCTTCGGCTTCAATAAGTCTATTGTCGGACTTGTCATTGTACTCGCATCCGCCTATATCATTTGTGGTGGCCTTAAAAAGGTCGCTCGTGCTTCTGAACTGATAGTGCCAGTGATGGCTGTGGCCTATCTTGCGATAGCCATGGTTGTTTTGGTATTGAATATTGAACAAGTCCCTGCTGCATTAAGCTTAATCGTTAAGAGTGCATTGGGTTGGGAGGAGGCGACTGGCGGCGCAATGGGCGCTATGATGGCAGGTATCGCGCGTGGATTATTCTCTAATGAAGCAGGTATGGGGAGTGCGGCTAATATTGCGGCTTCTGCTACGCCGAATCCAAATCATCCTGCTTCTCAAGGCTTTGTGCAGATGATCGGTGTATTTGTCGATACTATTGTTATCTGTAGCGCATCGGCGGCCATTATTTTGCTATCTGGAGTGTTAGATAATCCAGGGGAGCAGAAAGGGATCGGTTTGTTACAGTTGGCTTTGACTAATGAGTTAGGTGGCTGGTCAGCTTATTTCATTGCTTTTGCCATTTTATTGTTCTGTTTCTCGTCGATCATTGCTAATTACAGTTATGCGGAAAATAACATCATGTTCTTAACTAAAAGTAAGAAGGTTCTGTTTATTTTTAGAGGTTTAGTGTTAGCTATTGTGATGGCGGGCTCAGTTGCTTCATTGCAGTTAGTGTGGGACTTTGCCGATGTATCTATGGGCTTGATGGCACTTGTTAACATCACAGCCATTGTTATGTTATCTAAAGTTGCCTTTGCTGTGATTAAAGATTATGAATCTCAACTTAAAACAGGCCAATCTCCCACATTTGATGCCAGTCAGTTTCCTGAGATTATAGGAATAGAGCCGGGTGAATGGAGTGGCAAGAAAGTGGCCGAGTTGAAAGAATAAACTGAATAAGCGAGTTGATTCTATAGATTGAATTAGCACTATCTAAAAAACCATGCGGATCAGCATGGTTTTTTGAGTGAGCATCAGTATCATAACTAAAATTATGATACTTGAGGATATTTAAATGCTAGTTTTAGTTTCACCAGCAAAAACATTAGATTATGTGAGCCCCGCAGCGACGGCTGAATATACCTTACCTAAGCTTGTCGATCACAGTGCTCAGCTTATTGAGGAGTGCCGTAAATTGACGCCTGCAGAAATCGCTTCCTTGATGAAGGTGAGCGATAAAATCGCTGGATTAAACGCGGCTCGATTCGAGACCTGGACCCCGGTTTTTACGGTCGAAAATGCTAAACAAGCCTTATACGCAGTCCGTGGTGATGTTTATACCGGTTTAGATGCAGACTCTTTGTCGGCTACAAGCATTGCACGTGCTCAAAAGCAGCTTAGAATACTCTCTGGTTTATACGGTCTATTACGCCCTCTAGATTTGATGCAACCATATCGTTTAGAGATGAGCACACGACTAGCGAATAAAAAAGGCACTAACCTGTATCAGTTTTGGGGTAATACGATCACAGATGAAGTCAATTTGGCTCTTGAGGAGCAGGGTGATGATGTTTTGGTTAATTTAGCTTCAAATGAATATTTTAAGGCGATTAAGCTCAAGCTGGTGAAAGGCCGTATTATTACGCCAGTGTTTAAAGATCGAAAAAAAGGTCAGTACAAGGTGATTAGTTTTTTTGCCAAGAAAGCCAGAGGCATGATGGTTCGCTATATTCTGGATAACAAAGTGAGTTCTCATGCTGAACTGATAAAGTTTGACTGTGTGGGTTATCATTATTGTGAGGCTGAATCGACTGACGCTTCTCCTGTATTCTTAAGGGAGGAACAGTTGTAGACAGGCTTTCGAGTGAAGCTTTATTAGGTGAGTTAGTGGAGAGTTTAGTATCTGCTTAGATTGTTGAGTCGCATTTTGTGCCTCATTTTAGCAGTGTGATCCTTTCGTGCGTATTGATTAGCCAAGAGCTAGTGAATTTGTCATCCCTCTAGCGAGGGACGGTTCTATTTTTTCAATGGGCTTATTATTGCTTGAATCCAAGTCATATTGGTTTTTGGCACTGTAGGGATTAGAGTTTAAAATATATACCCAATACCTTAGTGTACCTAAGCCCGCAATAGCTCTTTAGCGTTTGCTAACGTATTGTTGGTGATTTCGTCGCCGCCCAATAAACGAGCCAGCTCTTCGATGCGCTGATCTCTGTCTAATGGCATCATGGATGTTTCTGTTTTTCCAGCTTTACTCTTCTTGTCAACAAACATGTGTTGGTGTCCATTGCCGGCAACTTGGGGGAGGTGAGTCACACAGAGTACTTGAGTGGAGTCACCTAATTTTCTCAGCATTCGTCCAACCACTGCCGCCGTAGCCCCTGAAATTCCCACATCAACTTCATCAAAAATGAGTGTCGGAGTCGATACTTTTTTGGCTGTGATAACTTGGATACCTAGGCCTATTCTGGATAGCTCACCACCGGATGCAACTTTAGAAAGAGGTTGAAGGGGTTGCCCTGGATTGGTACTGACGAGGAACTCAATGGTGTCACAGCCATTAGGGGATCTGAGTGTCTCATCGAATACGACCGAGATAGTAAACTTTCCTTTAGGCATGCTTAATTCATGAATAGATTTAGTGACTTGCTTGTCTAATTCTTTGGCATAACGGTGACGGCTCTGACTGAGTTTTTTGGCTTGTAACAGATAATCTTCACGGTTGGTGGCGACTTGTTGCTTTAGGTCGTCTAAGGCTTCTTCATCATAGTCGAGTAAGTGTAACTCCGCTTTAAGAGTGAGATGATGATCGGCAAGTTCATTTGGACTGACATGATGCTTACGAGCCAGCAGCATGCTTTGTGATAACCTTTTTTCTAAGTAGGTAAGATGTTCCGGATCCAGCTCTAATCCAGCTAAGTAATTCTCCAGTTCACTACTGCTCTCCTGAACTTGGATAAGGGCTTCGTTTAGCATATTCACAACATTCGACAATAGAGGATCATAGGTTTCGAGTTCCTGGGCTTGGGTGATGCCTGCATTGATCAAGGATTCAACGCTGCCCTGATCATTTTCCTGTAAGATAAACAGTTCATTTTTACAGGCTTCGACCAACGCAGTGCCATTGGCGAGTTTCTTATGTTCAGCCTCTATTTCTTCAAATTCTCCAGAGGAAAGACTCAACTCGTCTAGCTCTTCGACTTGGTACTGGATCAGCTGTTTGCGGGAAATGCGCGCATGTTGAGATTGAGTTAAGGTTTTAAACTTTTTTTCTATCAGCTTACAGCGTTGATAACTGGCTAAAACTGAGTTGAGTATCATCTTATGATTAGCGTAGCTGTCTAATAGGGTAAGCTGATGTTCACTCTTGAGCATCGCATGGTGCGCATGTTGTCCGTGAATACTAATAAGCAGTTGCCCGAGATTTTTTGCCTGCGATAAAGGGACAGGATTACCATTGATGTATGCTCTGGAACGGCCATCGCTACTGACTGTGCGTCTAAGTATGCAGTCATTATCATTGTCGAGGTCATTATCTTCTAGCCAACGTTTAGCTATTGGGATGTCACTTAAGGAGAATCTGGCACTCACTTCTGCTTTATTCGCACCAGGTCTTACCGTACTGGAATCGGCTCGGTTACCCAGACATAGGCCCAGAGCGTCAATTGCGATCGATTTACCTGCACCGGTTTCACCTGTGATACTGGTCATTCCAAACTTGAAATCTAGCTCTAGGAAACGGACGATGGCGAAATTATTGATGCTGAGTTGGCAAAGCATATGACACTCCTTAACAATACTGTATTTTCAAACAGTATATACTGTTTTTATATACAGTAAAGCCTTGAGTGAATAGCGTTCATAAAATTATAATGTATAAACTGAATGTACATGAATACTTAGTATTTAATGGATTAATTGCGCAGCAAGTAATCTATGATCGGTAGGGTCACGATACTTAACAGTGTTCCTAACATGATAACTTGAGCACTGATGGCAGTTTTTACCTGGTACCTTTGAGCCAATAAGAACACACTGGCTGCCGTGGGCAAGGAAGCTAACAAGACACCCATGATAAGCAAATCTCCCTCGACTCCAAAGGCCATTAAAAGTAAATAGGCTAGGCTAGGTTGGATGAGTAATTTGCACACATCAAGCCAGATCAATTCGGCGAGGTGATAAATTGGGTTTTGTCTAGCGGTTAACTGAAGATCACCACTGGATCGAACCGAAGCCAAAGGAAGTGTCTGCCTTCCATTTGCTTTGACGAGCACCATACCTATGGCAAAAAGTGCACAGGGGCTAGAGGTCATACCGATCTGGTGTAACATGATTGATACCGATTCGTTGACTTGAATATTGAGAGCTGAAATTGCCACGCCTATGGTGCTTCCAATCACAATAGGGTTCTGTATCAAAGATTTAAAAATCACGATAAGGGGAGAATCCTGTTGCTTATCTTGATACAACTCGATAGTGACTAAGACCAAAGCAAAAACAATAACGGATAATAGTGTTGCGATGGCGGCTGCCGTTAATGCGTTAGGATTATCCGGAAACAATATGGTGAGTAGAGGCATGCCGATAAAAGCGCAGTTACCGAATGTAGTATTGAGTGCCCTGAGTGATGCGATATCTGTGCGACCTTTAGTGGTGAAATAAGAAACCAACATAACCAGCATATAGATCAGTAGCATAGCTAAACTGTAACCGGCAATAAAGCCCCACTGTAAGATCCCTTCTATGGGAGTTTCTGCCAAGATGATTAGCATGATCGCAGGGAAAGAGATGTAGTAAACATATTGGTTTAATACCTGATCAGTGTCTGGTGACAGGATTCTAATTTTTTGAATGAGCGAGCCTAACAACATGATCCCAAGTACGGCAAACAATGGGGTTAAGATAGGTGACATCAATACCATCCCTAATTTGAATCGTAAGGTTTTATGATTTTTCATCAAAGTAACACAGTTTTTCATTGGGATGTTATTAAGCAAAGGTCTTAGGAGGGTGTTTTAGTTTTGTTGTTTTGAAATCTTTATTAGTTGAGTTTTACTTTTGGTTCTTGGTAAGGAAGGTGGCTCTTCATTGGTGGAATAATGCCGATTTCTTGCAAAAGTTGATTTGTCTCCTTAATTAAAACAGAGAGCCAACTTCGCTTGCTCACGTAGTGCAGGTTTAAAAACCCCTTTTGTTGCACAAGTGACTCTCGACATTGAATAATTATTAGCCTAGCTCTCTGGTATTCCAATACCTATGTTTGATACGCCCGAGTTAATGATCTCTTTTCGCAATGACTTAACAAAGTCGGCATTTAATTTTGGATTGTCTTCAATCAGTTGAAGTAATGTGTCTTGCAGTTCCTTTTCTTCAACCATGACCTCATGATTAAAGATGTAGTCATCGAACGCATCTTGGTTAAGATCAACATCGGAAATCGCTTCGATGTAATTGGCGACAGTACTCGAAGAGAGTTTGCTGATGTTGATGATATCTTCTTCGACTTTACTCTGTATGGCACTCAAGAGGGCGATGATTGCCGTACTGGCATCCATGGCAGGATAGACACCATAGACATCGAAGTTCGTAGGGTCTGGCGTGTTTAGCTCTAACCTTTCCAAGTAAATATCTATGTTTAACTTTAATTTTTTGTCGTAAATAGATTGCCATAATAAGCTGAGTGCAGTATCGAGTATTTGGGGATCTCCGAACTCACATACTTCTGAAAAAAGTTGATAGTTAGGCAGCATACGTTGGCACAATGCGATGGCGAATACTTTCTTCTGTTGCAAACCTAAGGCTTTTACGCGTTTAAAGAAGCCGAGCTTGTTTGTCATCTAATCCATCCGTTGATAACTGTGATAATACTTGATTTGCTGCAGATTCTACCTTAGTTAGCTCATCAAGTAACTCAAGTATTTCAGGTTCAACCTCGACGATACCAACTCCTTGTTTTAACCTAGTCTCTATCTCCTTGCAAAGCTTTTGTGTCGTAGGGACGCCGCAGTAACAACTCGCGCCATGTAGCTTATGTACATAGCTGAGCATTTGTTTCTCATCAAAATTATCCAAACTTTCTTGTAGCCGCTTTGTGGTCTCAGGTATTGAGTCCACTAACATTTTAAGCAAATCTAGGGCTAAGTCTGTCTTATTGTTCGTTTGAGTTAAACACAGATCCCAATTTAATGTGAACGGATCGAAATGAGTGAATCTTGGCCGGGTCTTCCAGCGGCTTATGATACTTCTAATGGAGGCATCATCTATGGGCTTGGGTAAGTAACCATCCATACCACAGTGTTCGATTCGTTCTCTTTCTTCGGCAATGGCATGTGCAGTCACCGCTATGATCGGCGTGTTACGGTTGAGGGAGTGTAGGCGAATCTGTTTTGTGGCGCTGATACCATCAATGCCTGGCATCTGTATATCCATAAATATGAGGTCGAAACTACGCTCCTGAGCCAGCTTGATGGCGCTTTGGCCGCTATTGACGGCAGTAACTTGGCTGACCACTTCCTTTAGCAAGGTATCAATGAGTTTTAGGTTTGCCGGATTATCATCGACAGCCAATACACTCATGGCCTCCCTCGATATAGTCTCAAGAGATGTATTTTGTTTGAATAGCTTTAGATCCTCTGAATTAGGTTGAGGATTAATTAAGTTCTGTGCTAGCCGTTTCTCGCTAATGGGGGCTGACATCACCTTATCGGCAAAAGGTAAAATATTGTGGAGTTCATGGGCCTGATTTTCGCAGATAAAGATAAGGTGGCGACACCGGGCTTTAATTTGTTGCAGCTGTGAGGCTATATCACTGTTATTGTCCAGGCCCTTGTTACTGATAAGGGCATAGTCATAATGAATATCGTGCTGACTGAAATGATGGTCCAGCTGCTCACTGGAGCGCATATTAGTGAGCTTCATTCCCCAATGCCTTATCTGACGATCTATGGTGTTGTTAGAAAGCTCTCTGGGTTCGAGTAATAAAAGAGTCTTATTGAGCAATTTATCCACTGACTGGATCTGACCTATTGGATATACACTGGTGCAAAGAGGAAGGGTAAACCAGAAGGTTGAGCCCATATTAGGTTTGGAGTAACAACCTATCTGGCCTCCCATACGGTTGATGAGCTGTTTGGTGATGATAAGCCCAAGTCCTGTTCCGCCGAAGCGACGGGAAATAGATGAATCTGCCTGGCCAAATGCCTGAAAAAGTCGTTCCTGCTCACTTTCGTCGATACCAATACCAGTATCTATTATTTCGCATCTTAAATTGACTTTGTCACAGGCCAATTCTATTAACTGTAGTTTAAAATGCACGCTACCACTATCGGTGAATTTGATGGCATTTCCTACCAAGTTAGTGATGATCTGGCTAAATCGCATCGCATCGCCGGAGAGATCTTCCGGTATTGATTGGTCGATATCTATGACTAACTCTATATCCTTTAGGCGAGCACTGTTAGATAGCAAATCAATTGTATCGTCAATGGTTTCTCGTAGTGCAAAAGGCATATTCTCTAATACCATTTTCCCCGCCATGAGTTTAGAAAAATCTAAAATATCGTTAATGATCTCCAACAGGTTAGTTGCACTTTTTTCTATGGTATTAACATAGTCCTGTTGACTCGAATGCAGAGGCGTTTTGAGTAGTTGTTTTGCAAAGCCAATGACACCGTTGAGGGGAGTCCTTAATTCATGGGACATGTTGGCCAGAAACTCTGATTTTATTCGACTTGCTTCTAACGCACGTTTTTTAGCGAGATCTAGTTCGATGTTCTGGATCTCGAATTGTTCTAAGGTTTCCCTTAAGTCAGATGTCGCCTGGTCAATGTTTTGCTGCATTTCTTCGTGATATTCGGATAAAGAAGCTGCCATGGCGTTAATGCCACGTTTGAGCTGATCGAGCTCTCCGATCAGGTTACCATCGACCCGGGTATCTAACTTTCCTTCACGGATTCTGGCCACGACTCGTACCATTTCGGTGATGGGTTGGGTGACATTTTTCACTAGCCTGAAGGTGAAGAATAAATTCAACTGCACACCGATTAAGACGATAATAAATGCGGTAATGGCGGCTCTATGTTGCTCGAGTAACGCATTTTCTTTATTCACTAAAACGGCAATATAGCCGAGTTTAGTTGCGATCAGGCGCTCAGTATAATCATTTTCATCGGTATTTAGGTGAAGTTTATTATCGGATGAGAAAATAGGAGTACGAAGTATGATGCTGTCACCAACCTGTTCGAGTTGAGTGTGGAGCAGGCTCGTAAAAGGTTGATCGTAGCGCATTATACCATGGTTTTTATAATGATGAGAGGTGACGATGACACGATTATTGGTATCGAAAATGGCAATAAACTGCACTAATGAGGATTTGTTTAACTGGGTCGCTGTGATCAATTTTTTGGTACTTTCGAGGTTATTTCTCTCTAGGCCTATGGCGGCGGCAATCGCCAGAGGCTCTATTATATTGCTGCCTTGCTCTATGAGAGTTTGTTCGAGTTCGTAGAATCGATTTATGGTAAAATAACTGCCTAGTAGAATACCGACAAGAATTGTCGGCGCTAACGCAAGTACAAGTACCCAAGAGCGGAGACTGTATTTCGTCATGTTATTGGTGTTATTCATTAAGTTGGCTAATCTACCAGTTTGTTGACAAACGTTTAACTAGACTGCCAGAGAATGGACTGTCTTGGCCAGTATTATTATCGATTTAGAGGCCTTCATGGCGCAGTTTTTTAAAGCAAAACCAAATAAATCTAAGCAAGTATCCGCTAAAATGAGCTTAGAGGTGACTCACCTTGATCATCTCGGTTCAGGGATCGCTCATCATGATGGCAAAATTGTTTTCGTATCGGGTGCTTTACCAGGCGAGACCATCAAAGGACAATTGATTGAGCAGAAGAAGCGTCATTCTCATGCAGACTTGCAAGAAATAGTCATCCCTTCTCAAGATCGGATTAAGCCAAAATGTGCTCATTATGATCAGTGTGGTGGCTGTGACCTACAACATCTGCTAATCAATAAGCAACGTAGTCATAAACAAGAGGCTTTAGTCAGTCTCATGGCTAAGTTGGGTCAAGCAGAAGTTGAGATGCTCGCACCAGCACTGATAGGTAAAGAGTGGAATTATCGACGCCGGGCTAGGCTTGCGACTTATTATGATAAAAAGACTAAGCACACCACTCTAGGTTTTAGGGCTAAGGCGAGTAAACAAGTGATTGAAATAGAGCATTGTTCCGTACTGGCAACACCTCTATCAGACCTCATCTTGCCTTTATCTAAGGTATTGAATCAACTTTCTAGTAAAAAGGCCTTGGGTCATGTGGAGCTCATCGAAGCCAGCAATGGTCACTTTGTGGTTATCAGAATGACAAAAACCATGCCAGATAAAGACACCGGCAAGTTGCGAGCATTTACCCTCAGTCACGGGTGTAGCTTGATAGTTCAAGGCAATGAATCAGATCTAACCCTGATCAGTGAGAAGACAATAATGCTAGCTGTTAGCTCAGATGAACTGCCATATTATGAGCTGAATAATGGGCTTAAGTTAAGTTTTACCCCAGGTAATTTTGTTCAGGTCAACGCCGAAATCAATAAAGCCATGGTCAACCAAGCTGTAGACTGGTTATCTGTCGAAGCCAATGAGCGGGTGTTAGACCTCTTCTGTGGTGTTGGCAATTTCAGTTTACCATTGGCTAAGAAAGGTGCCGAGGTGATAGGTGTCGAAGGTGTACCTGAGATGGTGCAACAAGCCAGAATGAATGCAAGATTGAGCGGGTTAGAGAATGTGTCTTTCTTTCATACCGATCTTAGCGTCGACCTTTCTAAAGAACCCTGGTTGGGTAAAGTGGATAAGTTATTGTTAGATCCAGCCAGAGCTGGGGCTTTCGAAAGTTTGCAATGGCTGAAGAAGATGAGACCCAAATCTATCGTTTATGTGTCATGTAACCCAGAGAGTCTGGCCAGAGACAGTAAGCCTCTGTTAAAGCATGGTTACAAGTTAACTAAATTGGGTTTGATTGATATGTTTCCTCAAACTCATCATATTGAAGCCATGGCCTTGTTTGAATTGAGTTAATGGTATAGTTAACGCTTGAGTGATGGTTTGTTAATTGACATGGGAATGCTCAAGTTAGGCCTTCGATGAGAAGGGATCAAGTTCCTGAGCGTATTTAAAGATTTAAAGTTAAGGATATTATTGAGATGGTATCAGTTCGAGAAGCACATTTTAACGATCCGGATTTTCAGTTAGAAGAGTGGGTCAATCGTTACATCAGTGATACGGATGAAGCGCAATCTTTACTCGAATTGATCCGTCAGGTTGAGACTCTAGTGGCTCAATATGGCAATGATACTAACCTGATCCAACGTTGTCGAGAGTTGATAGAAATCCTCGCCCCCCTGAACATGGATATCGAAACGTTGCAAGCATCCATTCTCTTCGTGGTTTATGATGCTGGTATTTTATCTAAGGAGACTCTCGAGGAGTCCTTCGGCAAAGAGCTCGGAGCATTAGTGCGTAGTGTTGAAACGATGAATGCCATTGGTGCATTGAAAGTTAATGACCAGTCCCGTGCCGCAGAGCCTCAGATTGATAATATACGCCGTATGTTGCTAGCTATGGTTGAAGATGTTCGCGCCGTGGTGATCAAGCTTGCCGAACGGATCTGCTTGCTCAGAGAAGTTAAGAATGCCGATGAAGAAACACGAGTGCTCTTGGCCCGTGAAATTGCCGATATCTATGCACCTCTGGCCAACAGACTCGGGATCGGCCAACTGAAGTGGGAACTGGAAGATATCTCATTTCGCTATCTTCATCCTCATACGTATAAAGAAATCGCCAAACAACTTGATGGTAAGCGGCTTGACCGTGAGATTTTCATCGATAATTTCGTTGGCCAATTGCAAGCCAGATTAGATAAAGATCACATTAGGGCTAAGGTTTATGGTCGCCCTAAACATATCTATAGTATCTGGAAGAAGATGAAGGGCAAAGACCTCAAATTCGATGAGCTGTTCGATGTACGCGCGGTGCGGATTGTTACCGATAGACTGCAGGACTGTTATGGCGCCTTAGGTGTGGTACACACACTTTGGCATCATATCCCTCGGGAGTTCGACGATTATGTTGCTAATCCTAAACCCAACGGTTATCAGTCCATTCACACCATAGTAGTAGGTCCCGAAGGAAAAACAGTCGAGATTCAGATCCGCACTGAGCAAATGCATGAAGATGCCGAGCTTGGGGTTGCCGCTCATTGGAAATATAAAGAAGGTACCAGTGGCACCAAGCAGAGTGGCTATGAAGAGAAAATTAACTGGTTGCGTAAGATTTTACAGTGGCAAGAGGATGTTGCCGAGAGTGGCAATTTAGTCGAAGAGGTGCGCAGCCAGGTCTTCGAAGACCGAGTCTATGTGTTTACTCCAAGTGGTGAGGTGGTTGACCTGCCACTTGGATCGACAGTGCTTGATTTTGCCTATTATATTCATTCTCATGTGGGACATAAATGCATAGGGGCAAAAGTTGATGGCCGCATTGTGCCTTTTACTTGTCAGGTGGAAACGGGCCAGCGTGTCGAGATTATTACTTCTAAGCACTTGAATCCTAAACGTGACTGGTTAAATTCACACCTAGGTTACATTCGTTCATCCCGAGCACGTTCTAAGATTCAGCACTGGTTCAAACAGCAAGATAGAGACAAAAATAGTGCCGCTGGTCGTGAAATGCTGGAAACTGAGCTTGTACGTGTGGGACTTAAAATAAAAGACGCTCAAACTGCGGTCGAGCGCTTTAATATGGTGAATATGGATGATCTTTTAGCCGCAATTGGTGGTGGAGATGTTAGGCTCAATCAAGTCGTTAATCATGTTCAGAGCCAGATGCGAAAACATGAGCTATCTGATGAAAAAGCGGTCGAAGATCTAGTTAAAAAAAGTCAAACTAAGGCTGGAAGTAAAGGCAAGGGTCAGGTGGAAGTCAGCGGTGTGGGAAATTTGATGAGTCATATCGCACGTTGTTGTCAGCCAGTACCCGGTGATGAGATCTTCGGTTTCATCACTAAGGGGCGCGGGATCTCGGTACATAGGGCCGATTGTGATCAGGTTAAAGAGTTAATACGCGCCCATCCTGAACGTACTGTCGATGTAGTATGGGGAGAGCATTACTCCGGAGGTTATAAGATTCGATTGCGGATCATCGCCAATGATCGTTCGGGTCTGTTGCGTGATTTGACCTCGGTGCTTGCCGCCGAGAAAACCCATGTGATGGCGATGAGTTCATCGTCGGATGTTAAAACCCAGACAGCTGCTATCGAACTTGAGTTGGAATTGTATAACCTCGATGGGTTGTCTAAGGTGCTGGCGAAAATTAATCAGGTGGAAGGCGTCAGTGAAGCCAGACGTTTATAGCATAAACCTTTATTCATCAAGGCGGCAGTTGCCGCCTTTTTGTATGGCTTTGGGGATTAAGATGAAATGCAGTGAGATACAATCGCTATTAGATGTAATGGTAAAACTTAGAGGCCCTAAATTGGGTTGTCCATGGGATATCGTTCAATCATATAGCAGCATAGTGATTTTCACCTTAGAAGAGGCCTATGAAGTTGCTGATACCATAGAACATATGACCCTAGATGAGCTTTCTAATGAACAGAGTAATTTACTGTTTGAGGCGGTGTTTTACTGCAAGTTGGGTAAAGATAGAGGTTTGCTGGGTTTCGGGGATGTAGTCGATAAAATTTGTAACAAGCTGACCTCGGAACATTTCCATGTTTTTGGCTTCCTCAAAGAGGCGAGTACTGCGCAAGTGAAGCTTAATTGGGAGAGTATGAAAGCCAAAGAACGCAAGGATAAATCCCTTGACTCGGTGCTGGATAACATTCCACTCGCCTTATCGACACTGACGCGCTCGGTTAATATTCAGCAATGTGTCGCGCGAGTGGGATTCGACTGGGATGACCTTGGCCCCGTTGTGGCTAAAATTAAAGAGGAAATAGATGAAGTATTGTATGAGGTCAGGCAAGAGCTACCGCTAAAAAACAGAATACAAGATGAGATGGGAGATTTACTGTTTGCGGTAACTAACTTAGCACGTCATCTAGACATTGAACCAGAACAGGCCCTGTGTCAGGCAAATGCAAAATTTGAACGACGTTTTAGAGGCGTCGAAATCTTAGCAAACTCGAGCGGTAAGTCGTTAGAGGAACACAGCTTAATTGAGCTGGATGCTTATTGGGATCAAGTAAAGCGTAATGAAATGCATAAATAGATAAAAATTAACGTTGAACTTGTTTGTTGTATCGTTGGAGTTTTGCTAGAATTGCGCCCCGTCCTAGTGCTTTCTTACAAGCACATATTTCCAACTCACTTTCTCAGGTTCATAATGACAACAAGGTATATCTTCGTTACTGGTGGCGTGGTTTCATCGCTAGGTAAAGGCATTGCGGCAGCATCGTTAGCGGCAATTTTAGAGGCTCGAGGTCTAAACGTAACCATTATGAAACTAGATCCATATATTAATGTGGATCCAGGCACCATGAGCCCGACTCAGCATGGAGAAGTCTTTGTTACCGAGGATGGAGCAGAGACCGATCTGGATCTAGGTCATTATGAGCGATTCATTCGTACCAAAATGAATCGCCGCAACAATTTCACTACAGGTCGCATTTATGAAGAAGTACTTCGCAAAGAGCGTCGTGGTGACTATTTAGGCGCGACTATTCAGGTTATTCCTCACATCACTAACGCCATCAAAGAGAGAGTGCTCGCCGGTGGTGAAGGTCATGATGTTGCCATTGTCGAGATCGGAGGCACGGTTGGTGATATTGAATCTTTGCCATTTTTAGAATCTATTCGTCAGTTAGGTGTTGAACTGGGTCGTGAACGTACCCTGTTTATTCATCTGACTTTAGTGCCTTTCTTAGGTGCAGCTGGTGAAGTTAAAACTAAGCCGACACAACATTCGGTGAAAGAGCTTCGCTCTATCGGTATCGCGCCAGATATTCTTATCTGTCGGGGAGATCGTGTGTTGCCAGCTAATGAGAGAGCAAAAATATCACTCTTCTGTAACGTTGAAGAGCGTGCTGTTATCTCACTTAAAGATGTGGACAGCATTTATAAAATCCCAGCCCTGCTCAAGGCTCAAAGTCTGGATGAGATCGTGGTTAAGCGCTTCGGCATTGAATGCAAAGAAGCTGATCTTCATGAGTGGGAGCAAGTGATCTATCAAGAGGCTAATCCTACCGCCGAAGTGACAATCGGTATGGTGGGTAAATATATTGAACTGCCGGATGCTTATAAGTCTGTCAACGAAGCTTTGAAGCATGCGGGGTTGTTTAATCGAGTCTCTGTGAATATTAAGTATATTGATTCTCAGACTGTCGAAGCTAAAGGTGCTGAAGAGCTAGAAGGCTTAGACGGCATATTGGTGCCAGGTGGATTTGGTGAACGTGGTGTTGAAGGTAAGATATTGGCTGCTAAGTTTGCTCGCGAGAATAACGTGCCGTATTTCGGTATTTGCCTAGGTATGCAAGTCGCACTTATCGAGTTCGCAAGAAACGTAGCCGGTTTAGAAAATGCTCACTCTACCGAATTTAACAAGGACACACCGCATCCCGTCGTTGGCTTGATCACCGAGTGGCTCAATGAAGACGGTGCACTCGAGGAGCGTCACGAATCGTCAGATCTTGGTGGTACCATGCGTCTTGGAGCTCAGCTTTGTCACCTCGCTGATGGAACTAAAGCGGCCGAAGCTTACGAAAGTAACTCATGTGTCGAGCGTCATCGTCATCGTTTCGAAGTGAACAACAATTATAGAGAACGATTAGAGCAAGCTGGCCTAATATTCAGTGGTTTTTCTTCTGATCGTCAGCTTATTGAAATGATCGAGCTGCCAAATCACCCTTGGTTTGTCGCTGGTCAGTTCCACCCTGAATTTACATCAACCCCTCGAGATGGTCAGCCATTATTTAAGGGCTTTATTGCTGCAGCCACCGCGTACCAAAAACGCGATTTAGGCTAAATCCGTGACTCTGAAGCCGCTTCCAAACCTGGAGGCGGTTTTTTGTTTTCTGATGATGTAAATTTGAATAAACATATTTTATTTTATTTTTAAACTTAAACCGAGGAAGTTATGGCTAAAATTATTAATGTCATTGGTCGCGAAATCATGGATTCTCGCGGAAATCCAACCGTAGAAGCTGAAGTTCATTTGGAAGGTGGCTTTAATGGCATGGCAGCGGCTCCGTCTGGGGCATCTACAGGGAGTCGCGAAGCGTTAGAGCTACGTGATGGGGACAAGAACCGCTATATGGGTAAGGGCGTACTTAAAGCCGTTGCCAATATCAACGGTCCTATCCGTGATGCTTTGCTAGGTAAAGATGCTACGGCCCAGGCCGAGCTTGATCAGATAATGATCGATGTAGATGGTACCGAAAATAAGGATAAGCTAGGTGCTAACGCTATCTTGGCTGTGTCTTTAGCAGCTGCCAAAGCAGCGGCTGCATTTAAAGGTGTACCATTATACGCTCATATCGCCGATTTAAATGGGACTCCAGGGCAGTACACTATGCCTGTTCCTATGATGAATATCATAAATGGTGGTGAGCATGCCGATAATAATGTTGATATTCAGGAGTTCATGGTTCAGCCTGTTGGCGCCAAGAATTTCCGTGAAGCCTTACGTATGGGTGCCGAAATCTTCCATAACTTGAAAAAAGTACTTCAGGATAAGGGTTTGAACACGGCTGTTGGTGATGAAGGTGGGTTCGCGCCAGATTTAGCTTCAAACGCAGATGCTCTGGCTGTGATCAAGGTAGCTGTCGAGAAAGCAGGCTACAAGTTAGGTGAAGATGTGACGCTTGCACTAGATTGTGCCGCCTCTGAGTTCTATAAAGATGGTCAATATAATCTTGCTGGAGAAGGAAAAGTATTCAGCGCCAATGGTTTCTCTGACTTCCTTAAAGACCTGACTGAGCAATATCCTATCGCATCGATAGAAGATGGCTTAGACGAGTCAGATTGGGATGGTTGGGCATATCAGACTGAGATCTTAGGTGATAAGATCCAGTTAGTGGGCGATGATCTGTTTGTGACTAACACTAAGATCCTCAAGCGCGGTATCGATAACAAGATAGGTAACTCTATCCTGATTAAGTTCAACCAGATTGGTACGTTAACAGAGACGCTTGCGGCTATTCGTATGGCGAAAGAAGCTGGTTATACTGTGGTCATCTCGCACCGTAGTGGTGAAACCGAAGACTCGACGATTGCTGATCTCGCTGTTGCGACTTGTGCAGGTCAAATTAAGACGGGTTCTTTGAGCCGTTCAGACCGCATTGCTAAGTACAATCAGCTTCTTCGTATTGAAGAACAGTTAGGTGAAAAAGCACCTTACCGTGGTCGCATCGAGATCAAGGGGCAATAATCATCGGCTCATTGATTTATTCTGGATTAGAGATACACACTCGATAGAATAGGTCCGTTAGCAAGATTAAATTGTCGATTAATGAAAAGGTCACCACAGGGTGGCCTTTTTTGTTGTATTATCTCAGCTGAAGTGTTGAGGCATGGGTATTGCAATGAAAGGTTTGCTATTTGTATTGATCAGTTTGTTAGGCGTACTCCAGTATCAGTTATGGTGTGGTGTAAACAACCTGCCTGGATCTGTTCAACTTCGCGAACAGATAGTGCTTCAACAAGAAGGGAATGCAAAGTTGGTCGCACGCAATCAAGTGTTGCGGGAAGAAATATTCGATCTTCGTAGCGGCACCGAAGCACTTGAAGAGCGTGCTCGAAATGAACTGGGCATGATAAAAGAGGGTGAAACATTTTTTCGTGTCGTAGGTGGCAGCCTAAAGCGTGCAAACTGATTCATCTCATAATCTTAACCAGCAGATATTTAATTCATGCATGATTTAAAAGAAAAAATTGTCGCTATAGTCCCTGCTGCTGGTATTGGTAGCCGAATGGCTGCCGATGTTCCTAAGCAATATTTGAAAATAGCCGGCCAGTCTATTTTATCTTTAACTTTACAAGTTTTCCTCACTCATCCCAAGATCGGGAGTGTGATCATAGCGCTGCACCCACAAGATCGTTATTTCTCTTCTTTACCTGAGGCTAGAGATCCAAAACTGCTACGCGTAGTCGGTGGTGAAGAACGATCGGACTCAGTCTTAGCCTGCCTGAATCGAGTTGATAGAGATTGTTGGGCTATGGTACATGATGCGGCACGTCCTTGTTTGACTCACAGTGACATAGATAAACTCATCGACTCGAGAGACTTATTTCCTCAGGGAGCCATCTTGGCTTCACCGGTTCGGGATACAATGAAAAGAGGAGATAAACAGGGTAGAATTGAACAAACTGTATGTCGTGAACAGTTATGGCATGCTCTCACTCCACAGTTTTTTCCTGTGATGTCCCTTAGAGATAACTTGGCGAAAGCCATAGCGCTGAAAGTCAATATTACCGATGAAGCCTCTGCCATGGAATGGGCCGGAATTGCGCCAGGACTGGTGACGGGTAGAGGAGATAATATTAAGATCACCCACCCTGACGATCTTCGATTGGCTAAGCTTTTTCTATGCCATGGTGAAGTGAATAACCTAGAGTGCTAAATGGAATAAACAATGAATATACGTATAGGCCATGGTTTTGATGTACATAAATTTGGTGGTGATGCTCCATTATTGTTAGGCGGTGTCCATGTCCCCTATGAATTAGGTTTAATTGCACACTCTGATGGTGATGTTGTGCTACACGCAATATCCGATGCGATTTTAGGCTCGGTGGCCTTAGGGGATATCGGAAAACATTTTCCCGATACTGATGACAAGTTCAAGGGAGTCGACAGTCGTCAACTTTTACGTCACTGTTACAGGTTGGCAAGAGATAAAGGCTTTGAACTTGGCAACTTGGATGTCACTATTATCGCTCAATCACCTAAAATAGCCCCCCATATAGAAGCTATTCGTGAAGTCTTAAGTCAAGATCTAGGCACGGACATAAACAATATTAATGTTAAGGCGACAACGACCGAAAGACTAGGTTTTATCGGTCGTAAAGAGGGCATTGCTGTCGAAGCTGTCGTTTTGGTCATTAAGGTCGTTGCATAACTGACTATACAGATTTGATTGACCCAAATAGAGAATAAAAGTGACCATGATAGAACTGCATTATTTACACGGTAAACCAGCATCTAAGGCTGACCTTCGTACACAAAATAGCGATTTCATTGTACAAGAAATATTGCCTTTTAGCCCGACGGGTGAAGGTGAGCATCACCTTCTGCATATACGTAAAGAGGGACTCAATACTGCTGATGTGGCAAAAATATTATCTGGTTTTGCTCATGTTCATCCCAAAGAAGTGACCTATGCGGGTCAGAAGGATAAGAATGCCATCACTGAACAGTGGTTTGGCATACGTATTCCCGGTAAAAATACGCCCGATTGGGCTAGTGTAAATTGTGATGAACTCACTATTTTGTCTTGTCATCGCCATGGTAAAAAGTTAAGGATAGGTGCTTTGGCTGGTAACCGTTTCAGCTTAACCCTGCGTAATATTACCGATATGCAAGATGTGCTTGCTAGATTAGCCCTAATAAAAAAAACCGGAGTACCTAATTATTTTGGTGAACAAAGATTCGGTCATGATGGTAAAAATTTAGTTTTCGGTCGGCAGATGTTTACTGGGCGTAAGGTGAAGGACAGGAAAAAACGCAGTATGTACCTATCTGCTGTTCGCTCCTATTTGTTCAATTACGTGGTGTCACTGAGATTAGCCGAACACGGCTTAGAGAAACTCAATGGCGACAGTATGATGTTAGCGGGCAGTAGAAGTTATTTTGTTGCTGAGCAATGGGATGATGTGCTACTTAAGCGTCTGGATGAAAAAGATATCCAACTGTCGGCACCCATGTGGGGCAGGGGAATGGCGTTGGCTCAAGGTGATGCTGCAGCTTTCGAAGCTAAGGCGTTAGCCGAGTTTGATATGGACCGAGATGGATTAGAACATGCAGGATTAGAACAAGAGCGCCGCCCTTTGTTACTCGAGCCTCAAAATTTATCATATCAGGTGGAGGGAGATGATGTAATTATCATTAAATTTGCCCTACCCGCAGGCAGTTTCGCGACTTCAGTACTGCGAGAAGTGTTTGATTATGAGGATGTCAGAGAGCGGGAATTTCGCCAGCGTCAGCTAGCGCGGCGTGAACAAGAGCAAAGTTCAATATAGTACTAAGTTTACTTGAGATGTTTTGATTGTGTAGCCTTTAGTTAAACCGACATTCATTTTCAGCTTTATGAAATATTTATATAGTTATTTATAGTAGGCCACTAATGATAAAAATCCTAGTCAGTAACGATGATGGTGTTACCGCACCGGGAATTAAGGCTTTATCCGATGCATTATCAGTGTCTTATCAAGTCATGACAGTGGGGCCTGATCGTAATTGCTCAGGAGCGAGTAACTCATTAACTTTGACTAATCCTTTACGAATTAATATGTTAAGCAATGGGTTTGTTTCCATAAGTGGCACTCCTACAGATAGTGTTCATCTTGCCATACGTGAGTTGTATTTAGAAGAGCCTGATATGGTGGTGGCGGGGATTAATGCGGGGGCTAATTTAGGTGATGACACCCTATATTCTGGTACCGTAGCTGCAGCAATAGAGGGGCGGTTTCTTGGTTTGCCGGCGGTTGCCGTTTCACTGGTAGGCTCTAAATTAGCACATTTTGACACCGCAGCACATTTTGCTTGTCGCATTATTGCGGGTTTGCTGAAAAAACCTATTGCTCGGGATCAGATTTTAAATATCAACGTTCCGGATTTACCTATTGATGAAGTTAAAGGTATTAAGGTCACTCGTTTAGGGGCGAGGCACAGAGCCGAAGGGATGATTAAGACCCAAGATCCTAGAGGAAAAGACATTTATTGGTTGGGCCCTCCAGGAGATGAACAGGATGCCAGCGAGGGAACTGACTTTTATGCCGTGAATAATGGTTATGTCTCAGTGACACCTTTAACCGTAGACTTGACAGCTTTTGATATGATTACGCCACTGAAACAATGGATAGATAATATATGAATGGTGTAGCGGCGACTTCAGCATTAAATTTAGCCAGAAGTTTATATGAATCAGGTATAGAGAGTGAGCAAGTGTTGCAGGCGTTAGCCAATACTCCCAGAGAACTCTTTTTGGATGCTGCTTTAGGGCATAAAGCCTATGAAAATACGGCGTTACCTATAGGGCAAGGGCAAACAATCTCTCAGCCGTACATCGTTGCTCGAATGACAGAACTGCTTCTGGAACATAGTCCATCTCGGGTGTTAGAAATTGGAACAGGCTCAGGTTATCAGGCTGCCATATTGGCGCAACTGGTGCCAGAACTCTGTACTGTTGAGCGGATTAAGAGTCTACAGATCCAGGCCCGACAGAGATTAAAAAAGATCGATCTTCATAATATATCGTTTAAATACGGTGATGGTTGGAAAGGCTGGCCCAACAAAGGTCCATTCGATGCCATTATGGTAACGGCTGCGGCGAGCAGTGTTCCAGAAGCCTTATTGACTCAGTTAGTCGATGGAGGAGTATTGGTTATTCCTGTTGGAGATGAGTCACAGCAACTGTTGAAAGTTGTACGCAAGGGGGCGAACTTTACATCAGTCGTGGTCGAAATGGTTCGCTTTGTCCCCCTTGTTCAAGGGGAATTGGCTTAAACAGCCATGAATTGTTGTTCATTCTCCGAGCTTTTTCTTGTATTTTAACTACTTTATTCATTCTATATCAGCCTAATTGGCTGTTGAACGTTGGGGGTATTCTTGATTAGTGGATTGAAAAATAATTGCAATAATTTACTTCTATTAGTGCTATGCATTTGCTTGGTAGGCTGTAGTTTTCATTCTGATAGACCTGCTCCTGTGGTAAATGTCACGACTCCAGTCATGACTGCTTATGATAAAGGTTCATTAAAGTCTGATCATTATGTCGTTAAGAAAGGAGATACTCTCTATTCTATCGCTTGGGCATCTAACAGTGATTTCATTGATTTAGCTAAGGGAAATAAGATTAACAAGCCCTATGTTATCTATCCAGGTCAGATATTAAATCTTAAATTGACATCTATTATTACCTCTCCCACAAAGACTAAAGCGGTGGTGGGCAATCATTCTCAAGTTGTATCATCTAAAGTACAAACTTATGAAAAACAAATCTCTATCCCTGCAATTACGCCCAGTAAAAAAACAGCAATACTTATAAATAAACCACTGGAGCCGGTTAAAGGTAATTCAAATTCATTAACAGATAGTCAACAAGCCGTTAACAATGTATTGTATAAGCCAACAACTCTACTTCCAACCAAAGTAAGCCAATGGTTTTGGCCAGTAAGAGGTAAATTAATTGGTAGATTTTCTGCTAATAAGCAAGGGAATAAAGGGATTAAGATCGCAGGTAATCTAGGAGACATCATTAAGTCGACTGCTGATGGCCGTGTGGTTTATGCAGGCAGTGCCCTTAGAGGGTATGGAAATTTAGTTATTATCAAACATAGTGATGATTTTCTAAGTGCTTATGCACATGCTGATAAAATTTTAGTAAAAGAAAAACAGTTTGTTTCAGTGGGACAAGCGCTTGCAAAAATGGGTAGTACAGGTACCGATCGGGTCATGTTACATTTTGAAATCCGATACCACGGGAAGTCTGTTGACCCACTTAAATATTTACCTAAACAATAATGGTTTGGGAATCAGTTTGGCATTTGGAGGACAGTAAAGTGCAGTAGTTAAAATTGAAATTTGGAGATCATTTTATGGGTCGTAGAACGAGTACCGTAATAGCAGAACCATCAGTGGATTTGTCAAAAAACGAGTCTAATGTAGAAACAGAAAAAGGAAATAAGTTACAAGAGGTGGAGTGTGAGCAGCAAGTCCAAGATGATCTGCAGAAAAGTCTGGATGTAACTCAGTTGTATTTGGGCAAGATTGGTTTTTCTCCTTTATTGAGCGCGGAAGAGGAAGTGTATTTCTCTCGTAAGGCGTTAAAAGGCTGTGGTAAATCACGTAACCGTATGATTGAAAGTAATCTTAGACTCGTCGTTAAAATAGCCCGTCGCTATAACAACCGTGGACTCGCATTATTAGATCTTATTGAAGAGGGTAATTTAGGTCTGATCCGAGCGGTTGAGAAATTTGATCCTGAAAGAGGATTTAGATTTTCTACCTA
>JBAHZX010000161.1:0-17462 GCA_037132815.1 Shewanella sp. | reverse complement strand
ATTGGGCCAGACGTCATGAATGCAACCAAAGCACCAAAGAAAGGACGCTCGCTGTGCTCGGCATAAAAGCCTTCTGCTTGCTCTTTGCTTAAGTGAACCATTTTAGAAGCGATGATTTTCAGGCCAGCAGTTTCAAAACGGTTGTAGATAGCACCAATGTTATTTTTTGCAACAGCATCGGGCTTAATAATAGAAAAAGTACGTTCGATAGCCATGAGAAGCTTCCTTCATAATAAACAGGTTTAATTTTCGCGCGGATTATACAAAATTTGACACAGAAAACCTATCTTTATAGCCTTCAAAATGTAATATACCGTGAACTTCATCTTGATTATTCATTAGGCTGAATCTATCTCTGCTGAACACTAGATGACTTAAGGCATCATGCTATGGCGCACTAGCACTTACTTTTCCGCTATCCAGCAAGCTTGAACGGCTTCGAGTATGCGTTCATTACAATGTTGAGGTTCGTCATCGAAAGAGTCCAGTATTAAGATCCACTCCCTCAGATCGGTAAACCTGATCGTTTGAGGATCGGTTTCGGGATACGTTTCCAACAAATCTAAGGCTATATCGAGTGAATCAATCCACTTTAATGACATATCCAACTCCTCGGGTATATTTGCAATAACTTAGAGTATATACCCGTTTCACTTCAAAGTGCAGATTTCAGAGCCGCCTGAACGAATCCAATTCAAGACGTATTGTTGGAATAATGCTGGTCCCTTAAAAGCCACTGCCTTCAAAAGAGTGCAACACAAAAGTGGATTTTCTCAGGCGCTCCCAATAGGAGGGGTAAATTAACACCATTGCAATTTAGACTAGTTAGCCTCGCTCACCATATTCACTGTATACTTAGGAATATCGACAACGAGATCACAATCTGGAACTTTTATCTGGCAGGATAAACGGCTTTCAGGCTCGAGGCCCCAAGCTTTATCTAACATGTCATCTTCAAGCTCATCACCTTCTTCTAGGTCATCGAACCCTTCACGAACGATCACGTGACAGGTAGTGCATGCACACACCTTCTCACATGCATGTTCGATATTGATGCCATTTCTCAATGCAACATTAAGTACGGTTTCACCTACATTAGCTTCAACGACTGCACCATCTGGGCACAGCTCTTCATGGGGTAGAAATACAATTTGCGGCATCTTTTTACCTATTGATTACCAATTAATCTATTATTACTTGTTAAATACTGTCAACCGACTGGCCTGTAAGTGCCTGCCGAATAGAGTTATCCATAAGCTTAGATGCAAAATCTTGCGTACAAGCATCTAGTGTCGCGATGGCTTTTTCAATGACATCGGTATCATTCAAAGCCGCTACCTGAGCGAGATTGGCCATATTCTTTTCTATAATAGTATGTTCATCTTTAGATAACAGTTCAGCGTCTTTGGTTAGAGCTGCTGTTAAGGTCTCTAATACCCGAGCGGCCTCTACTTGTTGCTCGACCAACATGCGTCTGCTGATGTCTTCCTTAGCATTCTCCATGGAATCTTTGAGCATGGTAGCAATCTCCATATCAGTTAGCCCAAATGAAGGTTTCACCTGAATACTGGATTTGACTCCAGTAGACTTTTCCATCGCTGTTACGCTGAGTAAGCCATCGGCATCGACCTGAAATGTCACTCGAATGTGAGCGGCACCCGCAGCCATTGGCGGTATGCCTTTTAGGGTGAATTTTGCTAAGGAGCGACAGTCACTCACAAGCTCTCGCTCGCCTTGAACCACATGAAATACCATCGCTGTTTGACCATCTTTAAATGTGGTAAATTCTTGCGCCTTAGCGACCGGAATAGTGGTATTTCGAGATACCACTTTTTCCACGAGTTCCCCCATAGTCTCTATTCCTAAAGATAAAGGTAAGACATCTAGCAGCAACAGATCGGACTCAGGTTTATTACCCACCAATATATCTGCTTGAATAGCGGCTCCTATGGCAACGACCTTATCGGGGTCTATGGATGTCAGCGGCGCTTGACCAAAAAAGTCGGCAATCCGCTCTCTGATCATAGGCACCCGAGTCGAACCACCCACCATGGCAATGTCTAGCACTTCACTGGTTTTAACCCCAGCATCACGCAAGGCGCGACGACAGCTATTAATCGTTTTCTTTACCAGTTGACCGATTAATGACTCAAACAAGGCTCTGGTCACATTATGCTGTAATTGGCTTCCATCCTCTAATGTCAATGACGCTGTGACCTCAGTATTTTGGGTCAACTGCTCCTTGATGCGTCTAGCTTCAATTAGCAGTTGGCGGCTGATGGTCGCCGCTGGAGTGGCTAGTTGCCATTCATTTAATAAATAGTGATGCAATAGGTGATCAAAGTCATCTCCGCCAAGCGCCGAGTCTCCGCCGGTGGCTAGCACTTCAAACACGCCTTTATTCAGGCGTAATATAGAGATATCAAAAGTCCCCCCACCCAAATCATAAACGGCAATCACACCTTCTTGGCCTGAATCTAGGCCATAGGCTATTGCCGCAGCCGTTGGCTCATTCAATAAGCGTAAGACCTTGATTCCTAACAACGCTGCAGCATCTTTAGTTCCCTGACGTTGAGCGTCATCGAAATAGGATGGTACTGTAATGACGACCCCTTCAAGATCTCCGCCTAAGGTTTTTTCAGCCCGTGAGATCAAGGGTTTTAAAATTTCAGCCGAGATCTGTACCGGATTAACCTGACCTTGTTTAGTCATAAAAAGAGGCAGACCATTTTCGCTGGCCTCAAATTGATAAGGAAGCTCTAGGCTGCCAGACTGGATATCAGTGAGGCTACGTCCCATAAAACGTTTAACTGAGATAATAGTATTTTGCGGGTCTTGTGCAGAATAAGATTCGGCTTCAGCGCCAACTTGAATGGTATCATCTGTATAACGCACTATCGAAGGCAGCGAGTGTCTAGATTGCTCATCGGCCAAGGTGTTAGCAACGCCACTGCGAACCGTAGCAACTAACGAATTGGTAGTACCTAAGTCGATTCCAACAGCCAATCTATGTTGGTGTGGTACTGTGCTCTGTCCAGGCTCTGCAATCTGCAAAAGGGCCATAAAATTCCAACCTAAATATTAGCCATGTCGAAAGGATAGCTAATCGAATAAAAGAGTAAAATGACTAGTCAAACTGTGCATCTTCGATGCGTTCCAATTCAAGTTGTAATTTTGCCATAAATTTCAATTTACGTATAAGATCTGCTGCGGATGCGAGATCCGACTCTGAATGACTGAGTAACAAGCCAGCTAAGTTCTGACTGATACTGTCTGCATATTCATTAAAAGAATCATATAGTTCGGCTATCATAACATCGGCTGCTTCACTGTGACTAATATCTTCTAACGACTCACGCCATTCCATCTGCTGCATCAAAAATGGGGTATCTTTCACCGTAGTAGACTCATGACTGAGATCTATGCCAGCAAGTGCCAAGATATGTTCGGCTCTCGACAGCGGATCTTTTAATGTCGAGAAACCATCATTTACCTGAGCAGTTCGTTGCACGGCGATACGTTTATCTTGTTCACTGGAATGAGCAAAATTATCGGGATGAACCGCCCGTTGCAGTTCGTGATAACGTTCTGCTAGCAGGGCGATGTCGATGTTGTAGGAGGGCGTGAGACTAAACAACTCAAAATAGTTCATGGCTTAATTCTTTTATCTAGTTAGACGGTGAAGCTTTCGCCACAACCACACTCACCTTTTGCATTAGGGTTATTAAACTGAAAACCTTCATTGAGCCCTTCTTTGACAAAATCCAGCTCTATGCCCTGAAGATAGATAAAGCTTTTTGCATCGATGATGATTTTAACATCTGCAACTTCATAGACTTCATCATCGTCATTCAATTCATCGACAAACTCGATGACATAAACCATCCCTGAACATCCAGAGGTTTTAAGCCCCAGACGTAGACCAATCCCCTTGCCACGGTTAGCCAGAAAGCTTTTAACGCGATCTGCGGCAGCCGGAGTCATTGAAATAGCCATCTAAACTCCGAAAATCACTTAGCTTGCTTTGACTTATAATCTTCGATTGCTGCTTTTATGGCATCTTCAGCCAAGATAGAGCAATGAATTTTCACTGGAGGCAATGCAAGTTCTTCAGCAATATCGGTATTTTTAATCGTGCCAGCTTCTTCGATAGACTTACCTTTAACCCACTCGGTGATCAGTGAGCTTGAGGCAATGGCACTGCCACAACCATAAGTCTTAAACTTGGCATCTTCGATCATGCCATTATCATCGATTTTAAGTTGTAACTTCATCACATCGCCACAGGCAGGTGCACCGACCATACCCGTCACAACCGATGGGTCATTTTTGTCGAAAGAACCTACGTTACGCGGATTTTCATAATGATCTATTACTTTTTCACTGTAAGCCATGATATTACTCCAAAATCTTCATTCATTGATATACGACTTAGTGGTGTGCCCACTCAACCGTGCTCAAATCGATACCATCTTTAAACATCTCCCAAAGTGGAGACATCTCTCTCAAATTATCAATTGACTTATTAATGGTTTCGATAGCGTGATCGATCTCTTCTTCGGTGGTAAAACGACCGATTGAGAAACGAATCGAGCTATGAGCCATTTCATCATTCAAGCCAAGTGCACGTAAAACATAGCTAGGTTCCAGACTCGCTGAGGTACAAGCTGAGCCTGATGACACGGCAAGATCTTTTAAAGCCATCATCAAAGACTCTCCTTCGACAAAGTTAAAACTCACGTTAAGACTACCGCAATAACGTTGTTCTTTATCGCCATTAATATATGTTTCTTCGATATGGTTAACGCCATTCCATAATCTATCGCGCAATGTTCTAATACGTGCATTATCTGATGCCATATCGGCTTTCGCTATAGCAGCGGCTTCACCCATACCAACAATTTGATGAGTCGCTAACGTACCGCTGCGCATACCACGCTCGTGTCCACCACCGTGCATTATTGCTTCGAGGCGAATACGCGGTTTACGACGCACATACAAGGCACCGATACCTTTAGGCCCATACATCTTATGGGCCGATATTGACATCAAATCAACTTTAGTCTTCTGCATATCGATGGCTAACTTGCCCGCACTCTGGGCTGCATCGACATGAAATATAATTTTCTTACTCCGGCAAAGTTCACTTATGGCATCGATATCATGAATAACACCAATTTCATTGTTAACATGCATGATGCTGAGAAGAATAGTATCGTCGCGCATAGCCGCTTCGATTCGCTCAAGGGGAATAAGTCCATTAGCATCGGGCTCAAGATAAGTAACATCGAAACCTTCACGCTCGAGTTGACGGCAAGTATCCAGTACCGCTTTATGTTCTGTCTTACTGGTGATGATATGCTTACCTTTCTTATGATAGAAATGAGCAACACCTTTAATAGCCAGATTGTCAGACTCAGTGGCACCTGAGGTAAATACAATTTCACGAGGATCAGCATTAATCAGCTCTGCAACTTGATTTCGGGCAATATCAACGGCTTCTTCAGCCTGCCAGCCATAACGATGGGAGCGAGACGCAGGGTTACCAAAATTGCCGTCCATCGTCATGCACTGCATCATTTTTTCTGCAACACGTGGATCAACCGGCGTCGTTGCAGCATAATCTAGATAGATAGGAAGTTTCATCACACACTCCGTACAGCATAGCCCCAGAGAGGCAAAACTAGGTACAAAAAACATAAAAATACAAAGTTAACTTATAACGTTACTCTTTGTTCCTGTTGCATTACATCTTGCTTCACTGAAATAAATTGAACATCTCGTTTATTCATTAAGCCAGCAAGACTGATCCCATTTAAGAAATCTGAAATTTGTTTGCTCAAGTCACCCCATAAGGAATGTGTGAGACAAAGGGTTCCACTATGACAGTTTCCCTGACCCCGACACCTTGTGGCATCAACGGACTCATCGACAGCCCGAACGACCATACCAACCGAGATATCTTCAGCGTTTGCTGCTAGACGATAACCTCCACCGGGTCCTCTTACACTTGAAACCAGTCCATGTTTTCTGAGTTTTGCGAAAAGTTGTTCGAGGTAAGAAAGCGATATTTCTTGACGTTCAGAGATATCGGCTAAAGGTACAGGTCCTGATGTAGAGTGCATAGCAACATCTAGCATAGCAGTCACTGCATATCTGCCTTTCGAGGTAAGTTTCATAGCGGCCATGGCTCCCAATAATGCATAGGGGAATTTAAACATACTTGAGTAAAACAGTCAAGTATTAATGCATCCATACCGCTTGATAATACCCTTCCTTATTTATGGCGTATTTAACCCGTTTATACCTCAAGATTCAACCCATTATTTAGATTTTTGTTAATAGAATCAGATAATGGGATCAAACTCATTAATTGCCTTACCATGCTGCTTTTTCCATGGTCAATTCAGCATCACTAAAATCTTTAACGGCGATTTTTTATGCTTGATTATCATCTTTAGCTGACAGTTTCTTATCTATTGAAGTCAACATGCCCCGTAAAATATTCATCTCCTGTCTTTCAAGATGAGCGCGACTAAACAGACGACGCAACTTTGTCATGACTTGACCTGGATGCTGTTTAACGATAAACCCAGTGCCTAATAAGGTTGATTCCAAGTGTTCAAAGAAATTTTCACGTTCCTTGGCAAAAGGATATTCTACCTTAGCGATGACATCGTCAGGTGTACGGCCCTTTTCAAACTCGTGTTTTTCGTGTTCCAAATGAGCAACACGCGCCTCGTAACAGATGATCTGTACGGCTTGAGCAAGATTCAATGAGGTATATTCAGGGTTGGCAGGAATAGACACATGATAATTACACCTTTGCAACTCTTCATTACTTAAGCCATTGTTTTCTCTACCGAATACAATTGCAACAGGGCCATCGAGTGCTGATGTGACGAGTTTCTCTCCCGCCTCTCGTGGTTCAAGCATGGGCCAATCTAACGTACGACTACGTGCACTAGTCGCAATAACTAAACTACAATCTGCAATCGCATCGGCAACGCTGTCCACGGTCACCGCATGTTTTAAAATATCGGAAGCTCCAGCTGCAAGTGCTACTGAATGTCCATCAGGTTCAACTCTAGGTTCAGCTAGATATAAAGTAGAAAGCCCCATGGTTTTCATGGCGCGAGCGGTAGAGCCAATATTACCAGGGTGGGATGTGCCGACGAGTACTACACGAATGTTGCTGAGCATGAAATGACTTAATTTTGATGATGAAAACAATCCACAGATATTAACACAGTCAACTTTGTTTGCTTAATACAAAAAAATCTGGATTTGATATATTCACTTGTTGACGTATACTACGTCCCGATTATTATATCTGTTCTTTAACATCCAGGGGATTGTAATGCATCCGATGCAGACTATTGCTGTGCGCGCCGCTCGCGCCGCAGGCCAAACGATTACACGTGCTTTTTCTGAACTCGAAAAAGTCGAAGTGACAGTGAAAGGAGTCAATGACTACGTGACCAACGTAGACAAAGAAGCTGAAGCCGCTATTACATATCAGATCCGTAAATCTTATCCAGACCACACCATTATCGGTGAAGAAAATGGTGAAAACAAAGGCGAGAATAAAGATTATATTTGGATTATTGACCCTCTGGATGGCACTAACAATTTTGTAAGGGGCATTCCTCATTTCGCAGTATCTATTGCCCTTCAATACAAAGGGAAAACAGAAGTCGCGGTCATTTATGATCCTATCCGTGACGAACTGTTTAGCGCTGTACGTGGCAAAGGCGCTAAATTCAATGATTTCCGCATGCGCGTATCTAAGCATAACGACCTTAAAAACACGATTTTAGCCACAGGCTTCCCCTTCAAAGCTAAGCAGCATACTGAAACCTACATGAAAATATTCAGTTCATTGTTTACTCAATGTGCCGATATGCGCCGTGCAGGCTCTGCAGCCCTTGATCTTGCCTATGTTGCCGCAGGTCGTGTGGATGGTTTCTTCGAAATCGGTCTCAAACCTTGGGACATTGCAGCAGGAGATCTTATCGTACGTGAAGCTGGTGGAACGGTCACAGATTTCACCGGTGATCACGGTTATATGGCTTCGGGTAATATTATAGCTGGCGCACCAAAAACGACATCGGCCATAGTTAAAGTTGTTCGCCCATTGCTGAGTGAAGCACTAAAACGCTAACTGAATATTTTAAAAACAGATTAACAAGCCATCAAACAGGTGGCTTTGTTGTCTCTGTAAGTCTCAGTTCTGATCCCAGTTGATATACCTTCCAAGCCCAGCCTAAATCACTCGCTTGCTTTAAATTTGTCTACGTATACCTATATTGTGAATCCCGTCACATAGATAAATCTGTATAGATCTGAAATCTTGATACCATAAAAAAAACACCTACCAGAGACCTCTATGAAAAAGCTATATCGTCAATACGGTTCAAAAAGCCTTAAAGCCGTCGAACATTTCGTACTCTTCATCATAGCCATCGCGACAGTTATCGCCATAGGCCAAGAAATATTGTATATCATAGAGAAAGGCAGAGTCGATTTAGCCGATCTACTGCTGCTATTTATCTACCTTGAAGTACTGGCTATGGTGGCCAATTATGCCGAATCAGGCAAGCTACCGATACGTATGCCTATCTATATTGCAATTGTCGCATTGGCTAGATACTTAATATTAGACATGAAAGCAATGGATGAATGGCACATTATGGCCATAGCGTTATCGACTCTAATCCTTTCATTCACCGTTATTGTTATTCGCTGGGGTCAAATTAAACTTCCTTACCCACGTAATGAAGATTCGCACTAGCCAATTTCAGCTTTCTGACTCGCTTTGCTCACCTGATATTATACAAGGTGAGCAAATAGTCCTCTCCCGTAATGACTACAGTAAAATCATTGAGTTCAGTGGTAACTAAAGCCTAATGACACACCGCTTAAATTATCGATTAATGAGCATTATATTTACTTAAACATGATGCTAGCGCATCAAAAAATCAGATGTTAAAAACATTAATGGGAACAAATTCTATCTGCTGCAGTTTCTATACCCGCTGCAGATTCAATAAACTTGCCTTTCTTTTCCAGTAGCGCGATTAATGCATCAGCATTCATCCCACTTGCTGAACAAGTGTGATAGTGAGCGGACTCACCAAAATTATTTGTCATCAATACTTTAAGTTCTTTTTTGGTTATTGCTTTGCCTAATGTAAGCATCAGTTCCATCACTTGATGACCATGAACAGATTCGGACATAATATTTCCACCTTTAAGATCTAATTAATATATTCCTTTATAATCAATATTTGGATTCCAAACTTTGATCCATCACTCAAGACCAATAAATAATCAATAGAAAGCTAATCTTTGCTAAACAAGGTCGACTCTAGAAAAACATTAAAATAATCTATATAGCCAGATAAATATGTCTTTAATCTCATTATCTACACTGTAATGTGCCTATACCTCATCAAAGAATATCTTGTTAGTAAAACGCATGGTTTAATTTTTCGAGGCTGCCACCCAATTACCTGATAAAATCTTCATTAATTTTAAATTTTCAAGTTTTTGTATCAAAACGTTCTGCTATGGTGAACAAACCAATAATACTATCGTGAACCCCCTTGTGATGGGCGCAATCCTGGGCAGATAACTCGGTGAGCCCGTCATAGGCTTTTTAGTGAGGCTAACGGGTGATCTTCATAAATATAATTGAGTCTGTAAATAATCTAGGTTACTTTACCAACTAGGCCTTCAGAGTTTAGTTTCATCATTAAGGTTTCAATATCTCTGGAATAATTTGAACACAGCCATTATCACTAGATAACCAAATTTCTCCATCACAAATATTATATTGAAGTTTCATATTACGTATGACTATGCCACCCATCTGCTTCACTGACTCTTCAGGGATATTCCACACTCTAAGGTTTTTATAACGTTCTAAGGCTTTTTCGTTTTGTTGCCACCATATAGGTACAGCTCGTCCACCATAGGTAAATAACTGCACTTGCTTTGCCCTGCCACTGGCTTTCCTTAACCACTTCTCATCACTCTGGCCAAACTCAATCCAAAGCTCAATATCCCCTACTAGAGATTTTTCCCAAAGCTCAGGTTCATCCTCTACACATAGTCCCTTACTGAATTGCAAAGACTCACTGGCATTCATTGCAAAGGCCAGCAAACGAACCATCATACGGGAATCTGTTTCTGAAGGGTGTTGAGCTAATGTCAGTTGGTGATCATGATAATAGTTTCGATCTATATCGGCTATCTGCAAACTGACTTTATAAACGGTAGCTTTGGGTGCCATAACTTCTAATTCTCTCAATTAATTGGCGCTAGTGTCACTTAATTCTATTGCATAACGAGATTTGTCGATCATCATTTGATGAGTCACCTCACCTAGCAGAGTCTTAAATTTTACCGGCACGCAAATGTTTTGCCATAGGAAAGTCGATTTTGAGTTGGCTAACCATTTTTTTATTTGCATAAACAAGACAACGGTGGCCATCTTCGTATAGCTTACTCAGCTCATTTAGAGTGGGTAATGTCCCTCGTTCAGCATCACGTCGGACAAATTCATTGAGTGTAAAAGGCAGAGGTTCAATACTAAAAATATGATCGAGCTTCTGCATCAATGGCATGGCCGCTATGGGTAACAAAGAGGCTTGAGTCTCATCATCGATAAGTAAGATCTCTCCGCCTATCGACATACATTGGAAGCCATTATGATAATGAGCAGCCGTTTCATCATCAAACTTATCACCATTGACGGTGAAAAAGTGCTCCCAAAATAATTTCCTTTGCTTAAATTCAGGCAGTTTTTGCTGTACTTCTTTACGTTTAGCGGCAACGAAATCAAACAATGGCGAAAGCGAGTGAGGTAACCAGGACTCAAGCCTCGCCCTTAGCTCTCGAGCAAAAACAGGGGCTGCGCCTGCGGTACTTATCGCAATCTGAAGACGCCCCCGATCGACTATCGATGGTGTGATAAATCGACACAGTTCGGGACTATCAACAACATTCACCCAGATCCCACGGTTATCAGCAATACTGGCCAATTCAGCATTAAGACGGCTATCAGCTGTTGCCAGATAAATGAGATCGACCCCAAGAATATCACTGGCTACCACACTGCGCTTAACAAGAGTAATACGGCCTTGCTGGGCACGATTAGACACCTCTGTGGAGATATCTGTGGCAATAACCAGAATGTCTGCATCGGTTCTGATCAACAGTTCCAATTTCCGGCTGGCGACATCTCCAGCGCCTACTAATAAGACTTTCAGCTTGGAAGTATCAACAAATAAGGGGAAGTATTGCATTAAAAATTAATTCCTAAACTAGTATTAATAGCAATCGTATTGGAGCCTTTTAGCACCAGTGAAACAGAGGACGAGAAAATATCGTAATAGTCGTATTTGATGTGTAGCAGGGAATTAGTTGTCCAGCTCACCATTCTCTGTGCCACATTGCCAACACAAGTCAAGCTAGCCTCATTCATTTCTTGGCACTTTACACAGCGCCATTGACTTCTAACTGAGCTTTCCACGTGTGAGCTTCTAATAAATTACCACCCGCCACCATTCTACTGTGATCTTCCATATGATTCCCTATAACTATTGCGCTATATGGCAAATTTAAGGTGTGGTATATACCCACATCCTACTGCTAAATTAGCGACTCTGTCGAGGGTCAATACAGTCAGGTCAGATCACCAACAAGTTAAGTGATTATAATTTGAACTTATTATCCGAATTTAGGGTATATCAAACGCGTAAGTGTTTCTTATTTATTATTTAGCATGCAATAAAAAACCATCCTAAGATGGTTTTTTATGCATTATAAAAATCACCAAGCTTAAGGCTGCAATGGATCTTGATCTGCACCTTCTTTTTCTACCACAACGGGCATCATATGTTCACGGTTGATCCCAAGCTTAACCGCCAAGAAACTTGCCACATAAATAGATGAAAAAGTACCAACGAAGATACCCAACAAGAGTGCCGTTGCAAACCCGTGGATCATAGTACCGCCTTTAAGGAATAAAGCGATGACCACAACCAGAGTAGTACCTGTTGTAATAATGGTGCGACTCATGGTTTGAGTGATAGAGATATTAACAATCTCCTCTGGACTACCTTTCCGCATCTTGAGGAAGTTTTCACGAATACGGTCAAATACAACAATAGTATCGTTGAGTGAGTAACCGACCACCGTCAATACACCTGCCAGTACAGTAAGATTAAAATCTAACTGTAACACAGAGAACACGCCTAAAGTGATAATCACATCGTGTGCCAGTGCTACAACTGAGCCTACCGCCAAACGCCACTCAAAACGGAAGGACACGTAAATCATAATACAGATAAGCGCCACTAACACAGCAAGTCCGCCCTGCTCTGCTAGTTCTTTACCTATTTGAGGACCTACCATCTCAACACGTTTCTGGATCACCTGCGGGTCTAGCTTGATCGCAGCGGCCATAACCTGTTCAACTTGAGTATCACTCTTAACCCCTTCCATAATAGGAAGACGTGTGATCACATCACGACTTGAACCAAAATGCTGGACCACAACGCCTTCTGTTTCTTCACTGGTAAGTTCAGCGCGAAGTGCCTTGAGGTTAGCGGTCGATGAGAACTCGAGCTCAACAACTGTACCACCAGTAAAATCTAGTCCCCAATTAATACCTTTAGTCGCTAGCGACGCAAAAGAGCCTATAACTAAGATAAGGGACAGGATACTGATTGGCACTGCATGACGCAGAAAGTTGACCGTGCCTTTTATCGATAAAATCTGAAACATTTTCAACTTCCCTTATATAGACAGTTTCTTAACACGCTTGCCACCCCAAATAGCGTTAACTATTGAGCGAGTTCCCACAATGGAGGTGAACATAGAAGTCGCAATACCTATCATCAAGGTGACTGCGAAACCTTTCACTGCACCCGTTCCAACAGAGAACAAGATAAGTGCAGTTATAAAGGTGGTGATGTTTGCATCTGCAATAGTAGAAAATGCATTAGCATAACCTTCATGAATAGCTTGCTGGACACTACGGCCGTTTCTTAATTCTTCACGAATACGCTCATAGATCAACACGTTACCATCTACGGCCATACCAATAGTCAATACCATACCTGCAATACCCGGCAATGTGAGCACCGCTCCAGGTATCATCGACATCACACCGACCACCATAATTAAGTTTGCGGTTAATGCCAGATTAGCAATCAAACCAAAACCACGGTAATAAACAAGCATGAAGACAAGCACAACAGCCATACCCCATATCATCGCCTGAACACCGTTTTGAATGTTCTCAGCACCTAAGCTTGGACCAATCGTACGTTCTTCAACAATAACCACAGGAGCAATCAAGGCTCCGGCACGAAGAAGCAGTGCTAGGTTTTGTGCTTCGGTATGATCAAGACCTGTGATAACGAAGTTACGCCCCAGACGAGCCTGAATGGTTGCGACTGAAATAACTTCCTCTATTTTCTCTAGCTTGATACTACCATCTGGGTTTTTAGCACCATTATCTTTATACTCGATGAACAGGGTAGCCATTGGTTTACCAATGTTATCCTTGGTCACATTCGAGAAAATTGAGCCGCCCTTTGAATCTAGATTGATACTTACCTGAGGACGACTGTATTCGTCAAAACTTGGCTGCGCCCCCTGAATATGGGTACCAGACAACATGACTTCTTTATACAGCGCAACCTTCCCGCCTTCACGACGATCATAAACCTGAGAGTTCGCAGAAACTCGACCACTGGCTATAGCCGAGGCATCAGCTTTCTCGTCAACCATGCGAAACTCAATCGATGCCGTAGCACCAAGAATTTTCTTGGCGCGTGCCGTATCTTGTACACCAGGTAACTGAACGATGATCCGCTCGGCCCCTTGGCGTTGAACTACTGGCTCTGCTACACCCAACTCATTGACACGGTTACGGATCGTGGTGATATTTTGCTGCAGCGCATCCTCTTTTACCTGTTTAAGGTAATTATCACTAAGATTGGCAATCAAGAAATAATTTCCATCCGATGAGGTATCGGTGAACACCATGTCGTTGCCACGAGACTTAAGGAAACGCTCAGCCTTAGCTAAGTTCTCGGCATCACGGAATTTAATCTCTATACCTCTAGCACTGTCTCGTATACCAGCATAGCGAATCCTTTCACCACGCAGGTCGGTTCTGAAGTCGGCCATCTTAGATTCAGTCATCTTACGGACCGCTTCACCCATCTTGACTTCCATCAAGAAGTGGACACCACCTCGAAGGTCCAACCCTAGCTTCATCGGGGTGCCGCCCATGGCTTCAAGCCACTCAGGCGTTGCTGGGGCTAAATTTAAGGCGACGGTGTATTTGTCACCCAGCGCAGCGGCTATGGCTTCTCTAGCAAGTAACTGTTGATCGCCGTCCAACACACGAACAAGCAATTGGCCATTTTCAAGCTCTGAGCGCTTAATCACAATATCCTTACTGGTAAGAATATCATTAACTGTCGACTGAGTTGCCACAGTCACCTCTGCTCCACGAGTGGCGACTACCTGTACTGCGTAGTCTTCGGGAAAGAGGTTCGGAATTGCATAGAAAAAACCGATGAAGATGATGCAAGCCACCATCAAGTTTTTCCACATTGGGTATTTATTTAACACACCATCGCCCTCTTGGCTTAAAGTGACTTAATAGAGCCTTTAGGCAATACGGCCGATATATAATCCTTTTTAATTGTAATTTCAGATGTTTCATTGATTGTCAGTAACACATAATCATTTTCTTCACTGATTTTAGCAATCTTACCTAAAATACCACCACTGGTGAGAATTTCATCACCCTTGCTCAATGAACCCATTAAGTTCTTGTGCTCTTTGACACGCTTTGACTGCGGGCGGAAAATCATGAAATAGAAGATCAGGCCGAATATAACCAGCATGAAAATTAACTCCATGGTGCCACCTGTTGCTGAGGCATCTGCAGCGTACGCATTTGAAATGAACATAGTTCTCTCTTCTTATTTAGCAGTAGTTAAAATTAATCGGATAATTTAGGAACTTCACGACCTTGGCTGGTATAGAACTCCTCCACGAAGGCATCTAATGTACCTGTCTCGATTGCACCACGCAAACCTTGCATCAACCTTTGGTAATACCTAAGGTTATGAATAGTGTTTAAACGGGCCCCTAAAATTTCATTACAACGATCTAAATGGTAAAGATATGCCCGTGAATAATTCTTACAGGTATAACAATCACATTTAGCATCGAGTGTTGCTGTATCATCACGATGACGCGCATTGCGGATCTTAATAACACCTTCACTGGTAAACAGGTGACCATTGCGGGCATTACGTGTTGGCATGACACAATCAAACATGTCGACACCGCGACGCACACCTTCAATGAGATCCTCTGGCTTACCGACCCCCATCAAGTAACGCGGTTTATCAGCAGGAATTTGAGGACAAACATGCTCTAAAATACGGTGCATATCTTCTTTTGGCTCTCCTACAGCCAAACCGCCGACGGCATAGCCGTCAAAACCTATATCGACTAACCCTTTTAAGCTTTCATCACGCAGGTCTTCATAGACACCGCCTTGAATGATGCCAAATAAAGAGTTAGCATTTTCTAATTTATCAAATTCATCACGTGAACGCTGAGCCCAGCGCAGTGACATCTGCATCGATTTACGCGCTTCATCTTCTGTGGCGGGATAGGGTGTACACTCATCGAAAATCATCACCACATCGCTACCCAAAGAGTTCTGGATCTGCATTGATTTTTCTGGGTCCAGAAAAATTTTCTCACCATTGATAGGCGAACGGAAATGCACACCTTCTTCGGTGATTTTACGAATATCACCTAGGCTAAAGACTTGAAATCCACCTGAGTCGGTTAAAATCGGACCTTGCCAGTTCATAAAATCATGTAGATCACCATGTTTACGCATGATCTCTTCACCTGGGCGCAGCCATAAGTGGAAGGTATTGCCTAACAGGATCTCGGCGCCAGTTTCGCGCACCTCTTCAGGTGTCATGCCTTTTACTGTGCCATAGGTGCCTACCGGCATGAATGCTGGCGTTTCTACAATGCCACGTTCAAAGACCAATCGACCACGACGAGCACGGCCATCGGTTGTATCTAATTCAAATTTCATGATTTCACCTCGCCAGATAAACAGTCTGACTTACTTTGCTTACACTGAGGTTAAAAACCCAGTACAAGTGAACATTAACACTATAGATAAGGGCAAACTACTGAGTATCAACCCCAACCCATTAAAATTTCTATCCGAGAGTAAAAGCTAAAAATACCCATCACATCCTGAGTCTGGGTATTTTAAAACAATTTTCAGAATTAGTTAGTTTTTTTTAGTCACAAACATGGCGTCACCATAGCTAAAAAAGCGGTATTTTTGAGCAATGGCATGCTGATAGGCATTTTTTACCTCATCAAAGCCAGCAAAAGCACTGAGCAACATAATTAAAGTTGACTCTGGCAGGTGAAAATTTGTCACCATGGCATCAACAATTTGAAACTGATATCCAGGATAAATAAAGATGTCTGTGTCGCGACAAAATGTGTCCAATGGGCCGTCACTCGCTTTAGCCGCACTCTCTAATGAACGAACTGATGTGGTACCAACTGCAATGACACGTTTTCCATTCGCTTTAGTTTGTGTCACTTTATCAACAACATCTTGGGTAACTTCGGCCCATTCAGCATGCATTTTATGCTCGAGAATATTATCCACTTTTACTGGCTGAAAAGTTCCAGCTCCAACATGTAAGGTGACAAAAGCGGTTTCAACCCCCTTATCAGCCAATGCCTTTAACATGGCATCATCAAAATGCAGCCCCGCAGTTGGCGCGGCGACAGCCCCCGGAGTCTCATTATAAACGGTTTGATAACGCTCTTTGTCTGCATCTTCATCGGGGCGATTAATATAAGGTGGCAAAGGCATATGCCCAACCTCTTCGAGCACCTCAAGTATGGTTTTTTCCGACTTAAGTTTAAGTTCAAACAAGGCATCGTGACGAGCAACCATCAGCATCTCATAGCCACCATCTAAACAGATAATGGAATCAACTTTAGGGGATTTAGAACATCGAACGTGAGCCAGTATGCTCTTATCATCGAGCGTCCGCTCAACTAAAAGCTCCAGCTTGCCACCACTCTGCTTCTTACCAAACAGTCGCGCAGGGATCACTCGGGTGTTATTGAACACCATAAGATCACCAGATTTGACCATATTTAGAATATCTGTAAATTTCTTATCAGTAACCTGGCCTGTGTCGCCATTTAAAGAAAGTAATCTCGAAGAGGTACGTTCAGCGGCAGGATATCGGGCAATAAGCTCGTCAGGAAGTTCAAAAGAAAAATCGCTCACACGCATGGTTAGTCTCTGCTTAGCATAAATCCGGCGCTAGTCTATTAACAGAGACCGATAAGATCAAGGC
>JBAHZX010000156.1:0-13252 GCA_037132815.1 Shewanella sp. | reverse complement strand
CCCTTATTACGCTTCATCGCCTCATAATCGGATGTCGCCTTAACTCGCATTTCATCAACAAGCTCAACAGTCAACTCTTCCGGCTTACGAGGCACTATCCCATCGGCAAAACCACGCTCACGAGGCTTAAGCTCGAATTGTGCAGAGCTTCCCTTGGGCATACGTTTGAAGCGATAAAGATAGAAGCTCTCTACCCGCTCTCTCGCCCATTCGGTCTTTTTAAGGAATTTAAGGCAAGACGCCATATTAGGATTGATGTTAAAACACTCTAAACGCAGCGCAGCGTATAAAATTTTCCAATCGTAAAACGCCACTAATTCGGTGACCATAGTTTCTAAGCCTAAGCCATGTAATGGGTTGTTCTGTTGCTGTTCAATCATAGATATCCAATTTACGCAATTTGGGT
This sequence comes from Shewanella sp., assembly GCA_037132815.1. Classification (GTDB taxonomy): domain Bacteria; phylum Pseudomonadota; class Gammaproteobacteria; order Enterobacterales; family Shewanellaceae; genus Shewanella. Next base: position 12,846 of record JBAHZX010000156.1, on the reverse strand, counting down.
GATGGGATGGACGCTCCCGAACTCGACGTCAAACTGATATTGACCCTTCAGTGATATAATGAGCATTCACGATAAAAGTTACCACTACTACTATCAACCTTGCAAAAATGTATTTCCAGTTGGAATGAGAATTAATGCTATAAAAGTCTACTACAAGCATGTGCACTGTGCCCAGTTTAACGAGAGTTGCTTTGTAATATAGCTGTTTGCACCGTTGTCATAGAAACTTGTTATTCATCCCATTATTGGAGAGTGTGTTGGTTTACAATTTGGGCAGTCTAACTGTTAAGCATGGAGGCTGCCCTCGATATTTCCGCTACGCGCGTTAAATAAATAGTACCAAACAACTTGAAAAACACCGACCTCTAGCAGCCATCGATCCTAGTATTGATTGTATATGCCTCACCCTGATTAATATAGTGTATGCTGCATTGAATAATATCAATGACGCCTCGTGGGTAAATAGTGATCACCAAATTAGTTCCAGTTTCTTTATAGACCCATTCTGAAGTGTCATCAACACTCTCAGCTGAAGCATCAATATCTAATATATTTTCTAAGCTATCTTCCCACGTTGGTAGAGGATAACCTTTGTTTAATTTGACTAATGTACCCGCCGAATCAATGATTACCGTGGGGCTTTCAGCAACCTCTAGAGTCTCATTACCTGCAATGACTGATTTCGTATAAACTAAATTATTGGCACTTTTTAAAGCCCCTCCTAATGCTATTACTGTAGCCGTTCTCGCATCAGATTGTAAATTAATAAACTTAGGCACTGCCGTAACAGCAAGAATGCCTAAAATAATGATAACTACAACTAACTCAATCAAGGTAAAACCTTGCTGTTTTTTCATATAAGCCGACACCATACTTAACATCTTTACGGAAAATTATACTCTTACCTTTAGCAATAATCGACATACATTTAACATTAACGCGAACTAAACTAACTTCTAATGACCTGTTACTTACTACTTGAAGCTTACTTTAAGTATATTTAAAACCATGGCTATCTAAAACTCGCCTCAACCGCCCGTCAACTTCTGCCACCAAGACAGTGGCTCGCCACAATTTTTTGCAGGATGATAACTTATGGCCAGTGCAGGCAGTGCAATAGTGTTTTCACAACCCGCTTCCATGGCTTTACCTGTGGTTCTGTCAAAGTAAGCATTCACTACTCCCTTAACAAGAGGCCGCCTTAAACTTATCGGTGGACGATGTTCGAGAAAGTCTTGGTAGATAGCCATGGCACCGCTACTGCCATAGAGTCCAGTCTTGCCATTATCATCTCGCCCAACCCAGACTGCGGCAACATTACGTTCATCGAAACCAGCAAACCAAGAATCACGGGAATCGTTACTGGTACCCGTCTTACCTGCAAGAGTCGTTGTTGGAAATGCCTTACCTAGACGAGATGCTGTTCCCGATTGAACCACTTGAGTCATAGCATATTGCACCAAAAAATCTGTCGCAGGGTCTATGGCCTGACTCTGAGGAATACGTGATACTGGCAGTGGATTATTGTCCTTGTCTAACACGGCAGTGATCGAAGAGAGTCGACGGTATCGTCCATTATCGGCAATGGTTTGGTAAACCTGAGCCACCATCAAGGGCGAGCCACTAACCGCACCCAGTAACATAGAAGGATACTCAGATATTTTCTCCCTCCAGCCTGCCTTGTCTAAGGTTGTCGCCACACTACTGACTCCAATGGCCATGCCTAAGTTCACCGTTGGTACATTCATTGATTTCTTGAATCCTGTCAGCAACGGTACTTCACCGCTAAACGTCTTGGTTACATTCTGCGGAGACCAAGTCTTTCCCTGAGCATTTTTCAATGTGATCGGCTTATCTTTGAGTGGCGTCGCCAGATTATACTTATCACCTTGGCTAAGGGCCGTAGCATAGACAAAAGGCTTTATCAGAGACCCTATGGGACGACGGATTTCAACGGCACGGTTATAGCCCTTATACCCTGGGGATTTATCTCCCACCATGGCAGCAATACCCGCTGTAGACTTATCGGTCAACACCATACCCACTTGAAGCTGCTTATCATTTTTACCCAATCGAGCCATCACTTTTTTAACCGACTTTTCGGCCGCTTGCTGAGCCATAGGATCGAGTGTGGTGTAGACCTTTATCCCCGATTGTTTCAATAAGGCATCTCCGAAACGTCTAGCCAGTTCATGTTTCACTACAGCAAAGAAAGCGGGTAACTTTTGACGCACTGGCTTATCTGACAACCTCAAACCCAGAGGGGATTCGGCGGCAGCCTTATATTGGGCTATGGATATTTTCTCTCCTTCCATCAAAATTCTCAGCACTAGGTCACGCCGCTCAAGAGCTCGCTCAGGATTACGCCAAGGATTGTAGTAAGAAGGCCCCTTAATCACCGCGACTAAAAAAGCTTGTTGAGACAGCGTCAACTCGGCAATTGGGCGACTGAAATAGAACTGAGACGCCAAGCCCATGCCGTGTACCCCACGGGCTTTATCTTGACCCATGTACACTTCATTGATATAGGCTTCTAAGATCTCATCTTTGCTGTAACGGTAATCAATGATCAAGGCCATAAGGGCTTCACGGATCTTACGCACCAATGAACGCTCACTCGAAAGAAAGAAGTTTTTAGCCAGCTGTTGAGTCAAAGTCGAGCCTCCCTGCACTGTTCTTCCCGCGTTGATGTTGACCATTAAAGCGCGGGCGATGGCAAAAGGATTTACGCCGTGGTGTTCGTAGAAGCTCCTATCTTCAATCAGAATGAGGGCTTCGATAATAGACCGTGGTATTTTATCGGTTTTTACAAATAGCCTATCTTCACCGTCAGCTGTAATGATCCGATCGAGTAATACTGGCTCTAAATGGAACACTGCCAGTTGACGATCATCTTGGGAGCGAGAAACTGAGCTCACACCTCGAGAATCGAAGCTGATCATCACTCTCTGCGCCAGCTGATCCCCTTGAGGATGCAGAAAAGGCCTGCGCCAGAGATCGACTCGGGTTGTGGACGCGGAAAATTCACCAACCTGTCTGGGATTAGCGACCTTACGATAACCCAGTAACTTAAGCTCAGAGATCAATTGGCCATGACTGACTGCGGCTTCGGGATAAAGAGCCATGGAACGGCTGAAAACTTGAGTGGGAAGGTGCCACTTTTGCCCTTCGAATTTTCGCGCTATGATTTGATCCAGATAAATACTGTAAATAAATACGATCGCAATGACAATAACACAAAGTTTCCAACCAATAGACCAGACTTTACGGCCCCAGCTAGAGGATACTTTTTTAGCTGAAGACGACTTACGCGGCTTAAGCTTAACTTTAGATTTAGATGCTGCTTTGTTCACACCTTGTTTTGGTACTCGTTTGTTTGTCATTGTTGTTCCGAAAAAGGTTTCAGCTCCTGGGAGCTAATTGCTGAAAACTAGCGTTCACTTCTATTTAATGTCTTTTTCTTGGTAAAGCGGGTAGGCAAGGTATTGGCAGGATCATCGGGCCACAAATGCTTGGGGTACCTTCCTTTCATCTCTTTTTTAACTTCAACATATGGTCCTTGCCAAAAACTGGCAAGATCGGCAGTTAATGCTAAGGGTCTGCGCGCCGGAGAGAGTAGTTCCATGGTTACCGTCAGCTTACCATTAGCCAGAATAGGGCTCTGAGCCATACCTAGTGCTTCTTGTAATCTAACACTCAGTCGCGCCCTGCCTGTATCATCATAGATGATAGCGGCTCTGGTTCCGGTGGTCATGGGCCAATAGCAAGGAAAAAGCTTATCGAGCCGCTGCTGCTTGTCCCACTCAAACAAATTAAGCAGCAGAGTATAACAGTCAAGAGCTCGCAGTTGTGACAAGCTTCTTACATCATTAATGTAAGGTCCCAGCCAATCTTCCAAAGACGCTAATAGATGTTGTTTACCTATATCAGGCCACTCTGTATTTGTATCTAACTCAGACGCGAGCTTGACTCTGTGTTGGAGCTGTATCACCTTGGAATTTAAACTAAGTAATTTCAACCCCTTATTGCGTAGTTGTTCAAATATTGCCGCTTTAATTTGCTCAGGTGCCGGCTTGTTCGATGCCACCTTGCTCAATACAATCTGACCTATTCGCTGTCGCGTTTCGGCAAAAAATCGTCCTTTCGCCTCATCCCAACCACAATAATCTTGTTTCTTGACCAGAAAAGATAACTGATTATTAAACAAATTTTTATCTATCTCTGCTGCCAAATAAACTCGACCACTGGTGTGTCCTTCACTTTCCTGAAAATCCGCCACCACCAGCCAATCGGCTCGAGCTAAGGCATCCTGCTCAGGAAGTGTCACCCCAGTACCATTCGCCAACTGATAACCTGACACGCCGCGCCTCTTAGCTATGCGGTCTGGAAAAGCCAGCGCTAATAACACAGCAATATCACCAGAGCCTACCAATGAAATAAGCCGAGAAAGGTCAATATTGACCTTAAGCTTATTCATCCAAGTACGCACTTGTTTACCGGACTCGAACTGAATGGCCTCTTTAAGGTAATGACTAATATCGACGCCATGGCGACTCAAAGAGCGGGACTCTAAAATCCCAGCAAGTACACAGGCCAATCCCAGCAGATGATCATCCCCCTCACTTTGTGAGAATATCTTTGCCTGAAGTAACATATGCGCCAGTCTTGGATGACAACCCAACCGATAAGCTTGGCTGCCATGGTGAGTCAGCTTTCTCTGTGCATCAACCAGATCTAATAAGGCCAGTAACTGCCAAGCCACTGCCTCATTAGCCTTCGAGGCTGGAGTCAGCAAAGGCAATGCATTAAGCGCCTTGACTCCCCAATAAGCGGCATCCAGTGTCATGGGAATAAGATCGCTGTGCAGAATTTCCGGCTCATCTGCCTTTAATAGCCGTCCTTGTTCCTCTGTACTCCAGAGTCGCAGACAATAACCGGCAGAGAGACGCCCCGCTCGTCCTGCCCTCTGAGCTGCCGATGCCTGACTGATGCGTTTAAGTGTCAAACGTGTCACCCCAGTTTTAGGATTAAAACTGGCATGGCGTTTATAACCAGAATCCACCACCATCGTGATGCCACTAATGGTCAGGCTCGACTCGGCAACGTTGGTAGACAATACGACTTTACGCTTACCATCTGTAGCAGCAGCGATGGCCCGATCTTGGGCCTTAGCCGGCAAACTACCATAAAGAGGATAAAGAGAAAATATACTAAGATCCAATCGTTTAGCTAAATAATCATGTAAGCGCATGATCTCTCTCTGACCGGGAAGAAAGGCGAGCAGTGAGCCAGAGATGTCGATATTGCTACCGATACTGGCATCTATGTTAGCAAGATGTTTATCATCGCCACTAAGCAAATCAACAATGCATTTCCCCATGTGATCTAGCCAGATTTGGCTGCGATTTTGATAGGGATTGGCCCCTTGAGTTCGTCCCTTAGACTCAGCTAAACTTCGATAACCTAGCTCAACGGCAAAGCTACGCCCCGAACTCTGCAATGAGCAGGCATTAGGCATCAAAGTCGACAGTGGTAAGCCTGTCAGCGTGGCAGACATAGCCAAAATTTTAATATCTTCTCGAAATGTTCCCTGGATCTCTAGTGCCAACGCTAAGCCAAGATCGGTTGTAAGGTGACGCTCATGAATTTCGTCGAAAATAATCAACGCAATTCCGCTTAACTCGGGATCTTGTTGGATCATACGAGTCAAAATACCTTCAGTGACAATTTCTAATCGAGTCGAAGCACTACAACGAGACTCTCCCCGGACTCTATAGCCAATCTCATCACCTATACGAGATCCTCGTTGGCTGGCAATATAATGTGCCACACTCCGCGCAGCCACACGCCTAGGTTCAAGCATCAAGATTTTGCCCTTCAACTCACTCCAATCTAGCATAGCTAACGGCAGAGCAGTCGATTTCCCCGCACCAGTCGGAGCTTCCAGAATAACTTGATTATTTGCATCAAAAGCCTCTCTTAAGGGCAAGAGCAGCGAGTGTATGGGTAACTGATTCAAGGGAAATGAGGTCTCAATGACGAATAGCAACCCAGTGTACATGATTGCTGGACATGACATAACCCAATGCAGAGTTGACTCTTAGCCTTTTAACCGACAGTTAAAAGCTGATAACCTGCTGTCACTATTCCAACTATAGCGGATCTCAAATCATGGAATTCAGTCCCCCTTTCCAACAGGGAACATTAATACTAAGATATAAACGCTTCCTTACAGATATCAAACTCAAAGATGGCAGTCAGGTCACCATACACTGCCCCAATACCGGCTCCATGAGAAACTGCCTGTTTGAGGGGGGGGAAATCTGGTTTTCCGTCTCAGATAACCTTAAACGTAAATACTCACGAACCTGGGAGCTGGCCGAATCCGACCAAGGTCACCTTATCGGCATCAATACTGGCAGAGCGAATCAATTAGCAGAAGAAGCGATTAAAGCTGGTGTCATCACCGAATTACAGGGTTATAGTTATCTTAAACGTGAAGTAAAATATGGCAGTGAAAATAGTCGCATCGATATTCTGTTACGGGACGAATCAACACCGAGCCTGATGCAGGACTGCTATGTTGAAGTAAAAAGTTGCACTTTATTAGAAGAAGGCCAAGGCTACTTCCCCGACGCTGTGACGACTCGCGGACAGAAGCACCTACGCGAATTAATGCACATGGTCACCTTAGGCCACAGAGCCGTACTGCTTTTTGTGGTTCAGCACACCGGAATTGACTCGGTAAAAGCAGCAGCTCACATCGATGCTGACTATGCTCAACTCCTTACTAAAGCACATCAATCTGGTGTCGAAGTGTTAGCATATTGTACGGAAATGTCACCAAATGGCTCAACCTTGATTAAATCCTGTCCGGTCAAACTCTGAATGAACAGTCTAAGTTGAATAAAAGAATCGGCCGCAAGCGACCGAGTTTTAAGATAGTCCAAAGCTTTATCGCAAACGATAAAGCTAACAAAGTGTTGAAAAGCCAATGCTAGATAATCTCGACTAGGCTTCGCCCAGTCAACACTATCCAGCACGGGGGGGAAACCCCCGAGATTTTCGCTACGCTCTGTTAAAAATAGAGAACATAGTCAAAAAATATCATTACATCAACACAAAAAATTTGCTTGATCTATCGGTTTCTGCTATAGATATCGGCCTTAAAATACAAGCGCCCTACAATGCAAATGATGAACAGGAGATGCGTTATGCCAGAAGGCACTAAAAAACTCGGTGTGCTCGCTATCGCAGGTGTGGAACCTTATCAGGTAAAACCTGATGAAGAGTACATGAACGCTGAACAGTCGAGTCACTTCAGAACGATTTTGGACGCTTGGCGTAATCAATTACGTGAAGAGGTTGACCGAACTCTAAATCACATGCAAGACGAAGCAGCTAACTTTCCGGATCCTGTAGACCGTGCAGCACAGGAAGAGGAGTTTAGTCTAGAACTTCGAGCTCGCGATAGAGAACGTAAGCTGATCAAAAAAATCGAAAAGACACTTCAGCATATTGAAGAAGACGATTTTGGTTTCTGTAATTCTTGTGGTATTGAAATCGGCATTCGTCGTTTAGAAGCACGCCCAACAGCCGATCAGTGCATCGACTGTAAGACACTTGCAGAGATTAAAGAAAAACAAATGGCTGGCTAATTTTACTTTATACCAGTTCGACTTCAAGATGCGTGATTTAAGTGGCTATTAAACGCGGTTCAGCTCACAGGTTCATTGCTCTGAACCTAAGCACCTATATCTATGTAGGCTAGGCTTTAACCGCAGCGCAATAGCTAGCTTATTCCTTATAATAGACAGGACAAGGTCAGTTACGCAGTATGAGTCACTTTAAAATTAACCCTATGGGAATGCCTGAGTAAGTCCACTTCTGTTTTGCACTCTTTTGAAAGATGTGGCTTATTAAGGGAACTCCCATTATTGCATAATTGGACTTGCTCAGTGGACTCTAAAACCTGCACCTTTAAGTAAAAATGGGAATATACCTCAGTAAAAACCGGCAAAATAAAATAGAGTGAAGTTTAACCTTGCTCTAACTCTTCACCTCTCTATCACTCAGCTATTCATTATTCTGTTCTTTAGGTGAAATAATTTGAATCAACAGCTATATATTGGCCGATTTGCCCCCTCTCCTTCTGGCCCCTTACACCTTGGTTCCCTCGTTGCCGCTCTAGGGAGTTACTTACGTGCCCGCTCACAAAATGGTCAATGGCTGATTCGTATCGAAGATATCGATCCTCCCCGAGAAATAGCAGGAGCAACAGATGATATTTTACACACCTTAGAGGCTTACGGACTTCATTGGGATGATGATGTCTTATATCAAAGTGCCCGTCTTGATGCCTATCAGAATCAGGTAGACAAGTTAATTGTTCAGGGAAAGGCATATTACTGCCAGTGCAGCCGTAAACAAATCAAAGCGATGGACGGCACCTATGATGGACGTTGTGGTCGACTCACTAACCCACACATCAGCGGTGCCATTCGCATCCGCAATAGTGCAGGTATCGACAGATTCGATGATCTGCAAATGGGAGAAGTCAGGGTAGATAAAAACTTTGCTATTGAAGACTTCATTATTAAACGCAGTGACGGTTTATATGCCTATCAATTGGCCGTGGTGATGGACGATGCTTTTCAAAAAATAACCGAGGTGGCACGGGGCAGTGACCTGCTTATCCCCACTTGCAGACAGATAAGTCTATTTCAGATATTCGATCAAACACCGCCCGCATGGCTGCACTTACCTTTGATCTGCACTGTACCTGGCATGAAACTCTCGAAACAAAACCATGCCACAGCCATAAATACCGCTCAGCCTCAGGTTAGCTTCAATGCAGCCTTGGCATTTCTAGGGCAAGCCCCAGTAACACCTGAACAGCAAATGGACAAGATGGTCACTCAAGCAATCACACAATTCAATCTGTCCTTAGTCCCAAAACAAACAGAAATCATCCTAGCTTAAGAATATACTCGTTGGGGGTATTTGAGGTATCATAGCCACCTTGTTGTAACCCATAGTACTTTGCACAGCACAGATGCAATTCAGAGGTGTCCCATTTTTCGCCGTATTAGCAAATTCTGTAAACAGTTATTTGATAACAAACTGACGACTGAAGAAACCATAAATGCAGACTTAAGTCTGGAAATCATCCCGAGAAATGATCACAATATCTCTCGGAAACAGATGAGTGAAAATGCCATAAAGGTACTCTATCGCTTACATAAGTCTGGCTTTAAGGCTTATCTGGTCGGCGGTGGCGTGCGTGATATTCTCTTAGGGTTACAGCCTAAAGACTTTGATGTAGTCACCAATGCAACACCCGAAGAAATCAAAGCTCTGTTCCGTAATTGCCGACTCATTGGCAGGCGCTTTCGTCTGGCCCATATCGTTTTTGGTCGTGATGTGATTGAAGTGGCTACCTTACGCGGCCACCACGTAGATTCAGAAGAGAAAATATCCAAGACCAATACCGAAGGCCGATTACTACGCGATAATGTCTATGGCACCATAGATGAAGATGCCGAACGCCGTGACTTTACCGTCAACGCCCTATATTACGATATCAGCGACTTCTCCATCCATAGCTATGGTGGTGGCCTTCATGATCTAGAGTCTCGTACCATCAGAATGATCGGTGATCCCAATACTCGTTACCGTGAAGACCCCGTACGTATGCTCCGAGCCGTACGTTTTGCCACTAAACTAGGCATGACCATAGAAAAAGACACCGCTTCACCTATCTATGAATTAGCACCGCTGTTAAAAGATATTCCTGCGGCCCGCATGTATGAAGAGATCCTTAAACTCTTCTTCAATGGCCAAGCACTGAACAACTTCAATATGATGCGTGACTTCGGTCTGTTTGACTCCCTATTCCCTCTGGTCAACAGCCTGCTTGTCGATGAGCCTGAAGGCCCCGCGACTAAGATGATGCAAAGTATCATGGAGAGCACGGATTCTCGGGTGAAAACTGGAAAAACGGTCACTCCAGCATTCTTCTACGCTGCTATTCTCTGGTATCCCCTCAGTCAGCGCGCCGATGATATCGCTCTAGAGGGGGGGTTAAGCCTCTACGACGCCTATTACGCCGCCATGGGCGATGTGATGGAGCAACAATGTCGTACCATCAGTATTCCACGCCGCTTCAGTACGCCAGCAAAAGATATCTGGCAACTACAATTAAGGTTCGATCGTAACCAAGGTACCCGTGCCTTTAAGTTTATCGAACATCCTAAGTTCCGCGCAGCCTACGATCTGTTATTACTTAGGGCAAGCGCAGAGGGTGGCTCAGTGGCTAAATCTGCCGCTTGGTGGAAGAGTTTTGTCGAAGGTGGTGAAGAGCAACGTAGCGTTATTGCTCATTCCGTCAACAAGGGCAACCGTAACTCGAATCAGCGCCGTCGTCGTAAGCCCTCGGCCAAGAACAATTCGGCAAAGTCAGGCGAGCAATCAACGGATAAGTCTACCGACTAATGGCCAAGGTTTATGTTGCGCTCGGGGCAAACCTAACCCAGCCTGAATCTCAGCTCGACAGCGCCTGTAAGGCACTGTCCGCGCTGGCAGACTCTAATATAAGGCCAACATTCACCATTTCCTCTTACTATCGTTCAGCTCCCATGGGCGACGTAGTCCAGCCCGACTACATTAATGCTGTTGCCTGCTTTCATACTCTCCTCGAACCCGTTGTGCTATTGGGTGCATTACAAAAGATAGAGAATGAACAGGGTCGTGTCAGATTAGAGCGCTGGGGACCACGCACCTTAGATCTCGACCTGTTACTCTACGACAATCAGACCATAGACACTCCCAGCCTCACCGTTCCTCACTATGGTATGCAACAACGTAGCTTCGTGCTTATCCCCCTCGCTGAGATAGCACCCGATCTAACACTGCCCTGTGGCACGTTACTCAACAGACTTATCAATGCAGATTTAGTAGCTGAATTAGAGCGAATAATCAGATAATATTGAACTCAGGTAGAGTTAGCTTATAAGGCTCTCTATCAAAGGTTCACAACCATTTTGTTAATCAGATTTAAGAAAATTCACTATGTCTAAGATAACTAGCTCTACCCTGCTCAAGTTTAAGCAGGAAGGTAAAAAATTCACTTCACTCACGGCCTATGATGCAAGTTTTGCTCATGCCTTCGACAGTGAAGGGGTTGATGTATTACTCGTAGGCGACTCTATGGGTATGGTACTTCAAGGACATGATGATACTCTGCCCGTCTCAGTCGAAGATATCGCCTACCACACTCGCTGTGTTCGTCGTGGCATAAAACATGCCCTGCTTATCGCCGATATGCCATTTATGAGCTATGCCACTCCTGAGCAGGCAATGGTCAATGCAACAGTCTTGATGCAAGCGGGTGCCAATATGGTCAAGGTTGAAGGCGGCCACTGGCTAGTAGATACCGTAACTAAGCTAACCGAACGTGGCATCCCTGTTTGTGCTCATCTGGGTCTGACTCCTCAGTCGGTACATGTATTCGGTGGTTTTAAAGTGCAAGGCCGTGATGCAGACAACGCCCAGCGCATCTTAAATGAAGCCAAAGCACTAGAAATCGCTGGCGCTCAGTTATTAGTCGTCGAGTGTATTCCGGCGCCGCTAGCCAAAATTATCAGCCAAACCCTGACTATTCCAGTTATCGGTATTGGGGCGGGTGCCGACACCGATGGACAGATCTTAGTCATGCATGATCTACTTGGGATCTCCAGTGGTTATATTCCTCGCTTCTCTAAGAATTACCTTAAGCAAACTGGTGAGATCCGTAAGGCCATTCGCGCCTATATCGACGAAGTAGAGAAAGGCATATTTCCGAGTAGCGACCATACGTTCAGCTAGACAATTATTTTCTTTAGCTAAAGCTATGAGTAACCATCGCCGGCAAGACAGCCGTTTTAGCCAGCGATACAGATAACAATAATAACCTCGCTAAAAATTGCCATAGGCAGTCTTTAGCTAGAAGCAGTGACGGGCCTAATCAAGATGATCACTACACAAGCAGTAACAAAAATACGTGAGCAAGTTCGAGCCTGGCGCGCCAAAAGCGAAACCGTCGCCTTCGTCCCTACTATGGGCAACTTGCACTTAGGTCATATTACTCTTATTAAAGAAGCGCTCAAACGAGCCGATCATGTTATCGCCTCTATCTTCGTCAACCCTATGCAGTTCGGTAAAAATGAAGACCTAGACACTTATCCTAGAACTTTAATCGCCGACCAACAGGCACTGATGGATGCAGGTGCCGAGTTACTGTTTACTCCAAGCCCAGAAACAATTTACCCCAAGGGCATGGAACAGCAAACCTATGTGGAAGTACCAAAAATTGGTGATGAACTGTGCGGTGCTAGCCGTCCAGATCACTTTCGGGGCGTCGCTACCATAGTGTGTAAGCTATTTAATATTGTTCAACCCGATGTAGCCTTATTTGGTAAAAAAGACTTTCAACAATTATTGGTGATCAAGACTATGGTCAAAGATCTCTCTATGCCTATCGAAATAATAGGTGTCGAGACCATACGTGAAAAGTCGGGACTGGCCATGAGTTCTCGTAATGGCTACCTTACTCCATCACAAAAAAATCAGGCCGCCAAACTAAAACAGTTTATAGATACCATGTCTGTAGAAATTCAATCTGGCAAGATTATTGAAGACGTAATTACCAAGGCCCTAACGAAGCTTATAGAGGTAGGTTTCGAGCCAGAATATCTAGAGGTTCGCAGCTCCACCGACCTTTCACAGGTTAGGGCTGAACAACAGAACTTAGTGATTGTTGCCGCCGCCTATATCGGCACCACTCGCTTGATCGATAACCTCTGTTTT
>JBAHZX010000035.1:0-16276 GCA_037132815.1 Shewanella sp. | reverse complement strand
GAAATACTCTGGAAGAAGATCAAATATGAATGGATATCATGTCACGCATATGAAACATTCGAAAAGTTAACGGACAGTGTTAAAAACATACTGAGTGATTATCCATCTAAATACTCGATAACTTTTAGTTAAGTACTTATAGCCATACATATCATTTTCTTTATCATCTTTTACTGTAATGAAACTGTTCCCATCATGCTTATATAACGAAGTACGGTTACCGCTATCGTCAATCCAATACGATTGACTCATGCCATCTTCATTTTCATTTACTTCATCCGTATTTTGTGCAAGATAAATACTGGTATCTTTTGCAGAGAATATTCTGTTTTCCAATTCATGTGATATTTGCAAAGGCGACTTTTCAGTATTTATATTCATATCTTTTAGGGTATCAGGAACCTTTTGATACCATACCGTTCGCTCCCAAATGCTGTATCTAGCCGCTATTTCCATCTTTTGCGTGGTATCAATATATTTACCAATAAACTGTAAGCCAATAATCAATGGGATTAATATAAAGACTACAATAATGACAAATTCGGCAATTACCGCACCTTGTTGATTTTTTTTATGACCCAATTGTTTATATTGGACAACGGTAGGGGCTTTCATTTCAGTAAGTAAACCATTCATAACAACTTCTTTTTTCAAAAAATAATGTAACGATAACCTAAGTAAAATACTGAGGCTTACCCCATAAATTTTAACTCACTAAGTTAAAATTTATCTTCCCAATAATACAAACTAATAGGTATTTCTAAGCAAGCCTTAAAAAATGTATCAACGTGTTTTTCAGCCATACCTGTTTCTCTGTCTCCTTGGTATTTCCAGCCAAGTTCCAGCGCTATTTGCTGGGGTCTCATTATATCGTCTTCCGCTTGCTCTTGAGTAAAAGGATAATCAATGCCCTTAGCTGAAAAAACCTGTTCTTTAGAGAGCGGATAATTTGCAGTAGAGAAATGATTCGCATCTATTGTAAAAGCCATAAATATAATTATATGGTTTTGACATATACTAAAACGTTTACTTTTCGCCTTTAATAAATTTTCATCATGAGTCAATAAGCGTCGGTGATAAATGGGGTTGTACTCGGGTGATTCTTTATCGCCAACGTCCTCATTTAAAATACTTATAAAACCTCCATATGGGTTACTCATAAGCAATAACTTGGTGCTAAGAAGCGGATAGGTTAGAACACTTAACTGTTTATTAAATTCAGCGGCAACCTCAGTGCTCATACTGGAAGTTATTTCCGTAGAGTTTGCCATGGCATTCAAGCTAAACACAGCAGATAGCATGAAACTTACTATAAAACGCATACCGTGTAAGTTATGTCGATGAATGGTTTTATTTATTTTTATTGCATTGCTTTTCATTTTTATCTCTACTTACCGTTAACAGCTTTTATCGCTGAATATTTTACCTTTATATCTTCTACACCAAGGTCTAAAACTCAGCGTTATAAAACTACTTGTACTGCAGCAACTGCAGCTTGTTCAGAAGCTATATTTTCAATTAAACGGGTTTGCCAATAAGGATTATATAAATTACCATATTCACGCTTGGTATCTGCGCGCAGCCATAAATCACGTGGGCGTGAAAAATAAGTTTCGGCCTTTGACAAACCATATAAACTACCACCAGCAATGCTACCTTGTTCTTCAATAGTCATCTTGGCATTACGGTTATAGTTGGCATTATTATCATCTAAGGTTTGTTGAACTTTTAATACATCACGGTTTTTCCTTAAAAAAACAACCATATTAGGACCTACGTCAACAAGATTATTTTCTTTTAAATCATAAAAGTCTTTTAAACCATTTGTGGTATACGGAAGTGATTGCTTTTTATTAGCTAAGTTATTGCCAATATCTAAACCTGAGGCGAATACAGCAGACATTTTGTTATCCCAAGCCCCGCCCCACTTTTCGGACGATGAACCACTGGAATAATTATAATAATTCCCGGTTGCCTCTTTGTTTAACGCATGTGCGGCACCGTAGCCAATAGGTAGAATTTCATTAGTATGGTTTTCTATCCCAAATAATCCCAGCGTTTTTACATCGAACCAAAGGCTGACAGTATCCATAGCAGTCCATTGCCATTGCAAGTCAGTACCGTTTAAACTAACTTTATATTCAAAGTGTTTATATATTCCTCCCAACTCAACGGTTAATTATACTGAACCTTAGGTGCTATCGTTGACTACTTACTCGCCACCCCACCCCCTGAGCGTGTTATACATAGACACAATTAATGCTATCACCATCACTAGTTAGTGCTATTTAAAATATATCGTTTCACCTCATGCAAACTCTAGCATAGAGACTATTATCTTAATTTAACGCTATATTTACTAATGCGTAGCGGGGGTCGGTAGGAAATTTTTAACTTGCTCTTCAAAGGTGGTTTGTTTATAACCAGATGGCACTTCGAATTCAGTATTATTTATGCTGTCAAAGTTAATTGACTGCACTATTTTAACATCCTCTTGGTCATAATTGTTGTCGCTAAAGGTATTGTTGCTTTCATCCATTGCTGCAGTATCAAGATAGGTTTTTAAAGAGAATCCGATTTTAACTAAGTTTTTATATTGCTCGGAACTTGTATAATGTTTGTCATTAATTGAAAGGCAGTTATAAATGTCTTGGTCATAAAAATGTTTGAATTCATCTTTTACTTTACTGTCAGTTGTTATCCAACTAACCTCTTTAACTTCGTTATTGACCATTATTTGATACTTGGTTACGTTATAACCTAGGATGCTGCCACTGGCGCCAAGGTTTATTATTTCAATCTTATCTTGATGTTGCGGTATCACAGGAATAATGCCTGCTAATATATCTCGTTGTTCGCTTGGTAAATTATTTAAGATATTTCCAAGTCCTAATAATTCTTGTGTTTTTTTTACTGAGTTACACATGTCATTAAAAGACATTGTATAATAATAATCATCATCTTTACTGTAAATGCTAACTGTTTCTTCTTCCATGTTTGTAATAACTATATTTTCTCTGTCAATGATTTTAACATAATTATCAGTAGCTTTTAACTTACTGCCATGTTTATACTCAATACTGACATCAGCATGAGTGGGTAAGGTAATTGACGTGGTCAATATAAGGCTAAGGCAGCTGACGAGTTGTTTGGTATTCATGTACAATCCTTTAACTTAACTTAACTTAACTTAAATTATTTTATCTATCTATTTATTTATTTATTTATCTATCTGTCTATAAATAAATGCTGATAAATTTTATGATGTTATTTTATAATACATAATATTTTCACTGTCAATACCACTAATGGAAGTAAATATATGTAAGGGAACTTTTAATTGTTAAATATTTTTACGATATGAAGAATAAGTTTATTTAACTTATATGAGCTAGGGTGTTTGTTTTTTAGTTGTTAATTGTTTGCTTGCATTTATGTATTGAAGTGATCTGATCATGGTTCCATCAAAAAGTTAAATTTATAAAATTTGTGTAGAAGAGTCAGTCCATTATAATGCGCCCAGTAGAGTGTCTTGTGGGAATACCATGGCTAAAATCTTTATATTCTCTTAACCAAGTTGAGTATCCCCGAATAGTTTAAACGATTTTCAGCCCTTAGCGCCACAAAGCACAGCGGCTATTGTTAAGAAAATAATATCGGCTAATTCGTAATCTTTATTTGCGTCTACTCTGTGATCTACAATACGCTCAATATCTTGAAATAATGACACATAAATAACTTGTGTTGATTTTTGATACTGATCTGATCATTAAGTACCAATAAAGTTAAAGTTTTCTTCATGAATGCACGATCCCACCCTGTATATATCCGAGTGTGACGGGAGATTTCATCGACTCAAACCACAACTAGGGTTAAACTGGATCGATAACTAGATCTAGGAGCAAGATGCGTGTCTGAACCAATGAAAATATCAAGAGTGAGATGGGCATGCCGCCGAGGTATGTTGGAACTGGACGTTCTTTTACAGCCTTTTGTCGAGCGCCATTACGAGCAGCTTTCGGTAAAAAACAAAGGGGTTTTTGTTAGGCTTCTCGAAGGGGAAGACCCTGACTTATTTGCCTGGTTTATGGGTCATGAAAAGTGTCCTGATCTTGAGTTGGCCGAGATGGTCATTCGTGTCCGTGGCAGAGCCGCACCTTAGTTTTAGACTGACTTCATCTTTCGACCAGCGTCTTGCGTTGGTCGTCTTAGCTTGTGTTTGTTTAAGCTCATTTCTGGCTTGGCCTTCTATAGATAACTTCATCTACCTGAGTATTAAATACTGTGCAGTCGGTTTGACTCTGGTGTTTTTCTTTTATCAGTTTTGGCAATTAAAATACTGGTATTGTCGATGCAGTTTTAGTCGTGATGGGAGAGGTTTAATCGCTTTTAGAAACCGGAGACGGCATACTTCAGTGAATGACACAGCGACGGAAAAATTCACCTTAGTCTTGAGTCCATTAGTTACACCGTTAGTGGTTTTTTTCTATATTCACACCGAAGATATAAATGTCGGTCACAGACGCTTAGTAATTATTTGGGCGGATATGTTAGATGACACCAGTTATCGCCACCTGTGTCGGCTACTCCTCTCTGATTGAGGGAGTATACCAATTTGGCTTCAGGGTTTGTTTTACTTATAGATCAGATGTTGTAGTTGGCTTGGTATCAGTTATCAGGCTTAAGTATGGTTGGAGTCGGATTATCCGAAGGTTGAGGATGATCTATATTGTAATGAAGACCGATGCTCTCTTTTCTTTCCATAGCGCAGCGTATGATTAGTTCAGCTACCTGAACTAAGTTTCTCAGTTCCAGTAGATTATTGCTTACTCTGAAGTTGCTGTAATACTCCTGAATTTCTTGCTGCAGCATGACGCAGCGGCGTAGCGCCCTCTCTAAGCGTTTATCTGAACGAACAATACCGACGTAATCCCACATGAATAAGCGCAATTCATGCCAATTATGGGCGATAACAACTTCCTCATCTGAGTTTGATACCTTGCTCTCATCCCATATAGGCAATTGCCCCGGCATAGGGATCTTATGCAATTGTTTTTCAATATCTTTACCAGCGGCTCTTGCGAATACCAGACACTCAAGCAAAGAATTACTGGCGAGACGATTGGCACCGTGCAGGCCTGTATATGCGACTTCGCCAATAGCATATAAGCCATTAAGGTCGGTTTGCCCGTGAAGATCTGTCATCACGCCACCACAGGTATAGTGGGCAGCGGGTACGACCGGAATAGGATCTGTGGTGATATCGATACCGAACTCTAAGCAACGTTTATGGATAGTTGGGAAGTGCTTAATAACAAAGTCTGCTGGCTTATGGGTGATGTCTAAGTAAACACAATCAGAGCCTAATCTTTTCATCTCAAAATCGATAGCTCGTGCAACAATGTCTCTTGGAGCAAGTTCGGCTCGTTCGTCAAATTCAGGCATGAAGCGCGTACCATCTGGCCGCTTCAAATAGGCTCCCTCACCGCGTAATGCCTCAGTGAGTAGAAAATTTCTGGCATTGGCATGGTAGAGACATGTAGGGTGAAATTGATTGAATTCCATATTGGCAATTCTACAGCCTGAGCGCCAAGCCATAGCAATACCATCACCAGAAGCAATATCTGGGTTTGAGGTATATTGATAAACTTTAGAACAGCCACCAGTTGCTAGGGCGATGAATTTCGCCTTGATCGTTTCTACATGTTCAATATCCCTATTCCAAACATAAGCCCCTAAGACACGGTTACCCGATAAATTTAATTTACGGGAAGTGATGAGATCGATGGCATTGTAACGTTCTAAAACTTGAATATTAGGGTGGGATTTGGCTCTATCTTGTAAGGTGACTTGAACTTCTTTACCCGTTGCATCGGCCGCATGAAGTATGCGTCTGTGACTGTGGCCTCCTTCACGGGTTAAATGGTAAGGGGCATTAGCCGTGTCACCGTCACAGGCCTCTTCTTTATCGAATACCACACCGCAGTCGATTAACCATTCCATTGCGGCCTTGGCGTTCTTGGTGGTGAATTTAACAACACTTTCATCACAAAGTCCAGCTCCAGCGACTAACGTATCGGCCACATGAGACTCAATGGTGTCGCCTTCATCGAAGACAGAGGCGATGCCGCCCTGAGCATAGTAAGTAGACCCTTCGCTTAGCGGCCCCTTCGATAGCAAAATAACTTTAGATTTTTCAGCAAGATGCAGTGCCAATGTCAAACCAGCAGCACCGCTGCCGATAACCAAAACGTCAGATTGATGTTCAATTACTTGTTTCATCAGGTATCATGTAAGTTCTGTGAGGTTTTACTATGGTAAACCAAGCGAGCTTTTTTGGATAGATTGTTTAGTGAATAGAAAATAAATTCATTTCGATGTGATTTTTTTAGAACTTTTTCGAAGTTCGTTAGTCTACATATGTGGATATGATTCGAGCGACTGAGAAATCAGCATTTTAGATTTAGGAGTAGTCGGCTCGAATGAGTGGACAAATAAGTGATCAACAACTAGTTGAGCGTGTTCAGCAGGGTGATAAAAATGCATTTAATCTTTTGGTGCTCAAATATCAGAACAAAGTCATAAACCTAATTGCACGTTATGTACGAAATCAGGCCGATGTGCCTGATGTGGCTCAAGAAACGTTTATTAAAGCTTATCGAGCACTAGCAAGCTTTCGAGGTGAGAGTGCTTTTTATACTTGGTTGTACCGGATTGCGGTAAATACTGCCAAGAATCATTTGGTTGCCCAAGGTCGACGCGCTCCTGCAAATGATGTTGATGCAGAGGAGGCCGAATATTACGATGGCAGTGATGCGTTAAAGGAGTTTGCTTCTCCCGAACGTTTATTAATGGCAGAAGATATTAAAAAAGTGGTTTTTGATGCATTAGAATCATTACCAGAAGAATTAAAAATAGCTATCTCATTACGAGAACTTGATGGTATGAGTTATAAGGAGATAGCCAATGTTATGGATTGCCCTGTTGGCACAGTGAGATCTCGTATCTCTAGAGCTCGGGAAGCAATTGATCAAAAACTTCAGCCTTTGCTGGAAGAATAACAGAATTTTTACAAATACAGGTACTTATTGAAGTATCGATACAGGTGATAAATGGATAAATTAGGTCAGGAATGGGTATCTGCAGCCGTCGATGGTGAATTTGACGAGCAGGCATTGGCTGATTTAGCTGCTGATGTGGGTTTGCATCGGCAGTGGCGTGACTATCATATGATTGGTGACGCGATGCGTGGTGAGTTGCCTAAGTCAATTAACTTAGATCTTAGTGCAAGTATTGCAGATGCAATCGATAGAGAGCCAACAATTTTAGCGCCAGTACAGCGCCCTGATAGTAACAAATCAGATCATGCCATAAGTGGCTTCGCGAATGTGATGCCTATGTTTAGGCAGTTTGGTCAATATGCTATCGCAGCCAGTGTTGCCTTATTTGCTGTCGTTGGAGTGCAAAACTACAGTCAACAGAGTGCCATAGATGTAACACCGCTACCTGTGCTTAACACCCAACCCCTAGTCGGTAGTGTGACGCCAGTGAGTCTGCAGACCGGACCGGTACAAATAAGTCAAAGTTTAAATAATGTTCAGGTGATGGAGCAGCGTCAGCGCATTAATGCCTATATTCAAGATCATATGCTGCAACAAAGATTGAATAGTGGGATCGAAATAGATGATAATAACAAAATTGATTCCGATACTGTGGAACACTAGTTATTTAAGCTATAAACGTTAAGGAGTTAGCTTGCGTCTTATTCTATTGGTCCTATTAGTTTTTAATTACCCTGTAGTCGCACAGGAAGATCTATCTGCTAAAGCTTGGCTGGAAAAAATGAGCCAAGCCTTGCGAGAGCAAGAGTTTAAAATGTCTTTGATCCAGTTACAAGCGGATGAAATTCGTCCCTTAGTCTATATTCATGGCAAGGTAGAAGATCAAGAAATCGCCTTTTTAGAGCACCTTAACGGCCCTCCTAAGAACGCAGTAAGAGTCGGTAATACCGTGACTTTTATTGAGTATGATCAACCCATCTATAGTGTAAGTGCTAACCGAATTCAGGGGGTTTTACCACCGGCATTTTCTGGTGATATTTCTAGATTAGAAACAGGCTATCAATTCGTCTTGGGCGGTCGTAGTCGTTTAGCGGGTCGCCCTGGTCAGTTGGTGCGCATTATTCCTAACGATAATTTTCGCTACGGTTATCAAGTCTGGTTAGATATAGAGTCATATCTTCCTTTGCGCTATGACATGTTGACTCAAGATAAGCAATTACTTGAACAAATTTTAGTGGTCGAACTGCTGGTATTAGATAAAGCTCCCGCTATTTTAATTAAAGCGTTGAATCAGAAATGGCCTGCTGTAGCTTCTCAGTCTAAACGTGATGCTGGTGATAATTGGATATTTAACTGGTTACCTGCAGGGTTTGATATTGTGGTTAAAGATAGCCATAGGCTGATGGGCAGCCTCGAGGCGGTAGAGTATGTCGCGCTCAGTGATGGTTTGGCTAATATCTCAGTTTATATCGCTCGTATTGGTGAAACTCATATGCCCGAAGAACTAGTGACCCGAAATGGTCTATCATTGGCAACTGAAGTCGTCGGTAATTTCGAAGTCGTCGCCGTTGGTAAAGTACCTACAGCAACCTTAAGACGTGTCGCAAAGAACATCAGTATTCAATAGTGCTGCTCCAATAACATGGGGGCTCACTTTATATTACTAAGGGATTGTCTATGATGGAAGAGATGGCGAAAGTCATAAACTGTGATGATAAGGGCTGGGTAACCGTAG
This sequence comes from Shewanella sp., assembly GCA_037132815.1. Classification (GTDB taxonomy): domain Bacteria; phylum Pseudomonadota; class Gammaproteobacteria; order Enterobacterales; family Shewanellaceae; genus Shewanella. Next base: position 7,480 of record JBAHZX010000035.1, on the reverse strand, counting down.
AGGTTAAAGTCAAAAATGCCTGCAGCCATTGTGATAACAGTGAGTCTTGTGGCACCTCAGCCGTAGCATCTGCCTTCTCTCCTAAGGTGCAGGTTTTCTCTATCCCATCGAAAAATAACTATCAGCTAGGTCAACTTCTCAGGCTTGGCTTACCTGAAAGTGTGATTCTTAAAGCGGCAGCTCTCATTTACATACTTCCCCTAATTGGATTCTTTTTTGGGGCCGGTTTGGCAATGTTTATTTTATCTCAATTTCAGAAGGAAGTGAGTGAGCTGCATGTGATCCCCGTTGCATTCGTGGGGGCATTCTTATCTTGGCTATATGCCAGAAGCGTCGCAAAGAAAATGGAGCATTCCAGCCAGCCCGTCATCCTTTCTGACTTAGGTCAATCTCTGTGATATTTTATCCATAGATAGCGGCATTAGCTGCTGCGGTTATCGTATTGATGACGATGAGAGCGGTTTAGATTGGTATTGGGGAGCCGATCGGGTACAATTTCGCACTTTTAGATAATTCCAACTTTGAGTCAGTCATTTCGCATCATGAAGCACATTAGAAATTTTTCAATTATTGCCCATATCGATCATGGCAAATCAACACTCTCAGACCGCTTAATTCATTTTTGCGGAGGTCTTACAGATCGTGAGATGGCATCTCAAGTATTAGACTCGATGGATATTGAGCGCGAGCGTGGTATTACCATTAAAGCTCAGAGTGTTACGCTAAATTATACGGCCAAAAATGGTGAAACCTATCAGCTTAATTTCATTGATACCCCAGGTCACGTAGATTTCTCCTATGAAGTTTCCCGCTCTTTGGCGGCCTGTGAAGGTGCTTTGTTGGTTGTCGATGCTGGACAGGGTGTAGAAGCCCAAACTTTGGCGAACTGTTATACGGCGCTCGAAATGGATTTGGAAGTTGTTCCCGTTCTAAATAAGATCGATCTGCCTCAAGCTGATCCTGATCGGGTTGCCGAAGAGATTGAAGATATCGTCGGTATCGAGGCGGCTGATGCGGTGCGTTGTTCGGCTAAAACGGGTATCGGTATCGAAGACGTACTCGAAGTTATCGTAGCGCAAGTTCCTCCTCCTGAAGGAAATGAAGAGGGACCCTTGCAGGCCTTGATTATCGATTCCTGGTTTGATAGCTATTTGGGTGTTGTCTCCTTAGTTCGAGTTAAGCATGGTGTGCTAAGAAAAGGTGATAAGTTTAAAGTGATGTCTACTGGCGTGAATCACACCGCCGATAGAGTCGGTATTTTTACCCCTAAGCAGACCGACACTGCACTATTGAGAACGGGTGAAGTTGGTTATGTAATTGCTGGTATTAAAGAAATTCACGGTGCGCCCGTGGGTGATACTTTAACTCATGCTAAAAATGGTGCTACCAAACCCTTAAGCGGTTTCAAAAAGGTTAAACCTCAGGTTTATGCTGGTTTATTCCCTATCTCTACCGATGATTACGAGAGTTTCCGTGATGCGCTAAATAAGCTTAGCCTCAACGATGCATCTTTGTTCTTTGAACCTGAGACCTCATCAGCATTGGGTTTTGGTTTCCGTATTGGCTTCTTAGGCCTGTTACACATGGAGATTATCCAAGAGCGTCTGGAGCGTGAGTATAATTTAAATCTAATCACCACGGCACCAACCGTAGTGTACGAGATAATCAAGACAGATGGTGAGACTATCTATGTTGATAATCCATCTGATCTACCTGCAATTAATAATATTACCGAGATGCGAGAGCCCATCGTAGAGACCAATATTTTGGTACCCAAAGAGTATCTGGGTAACGTCATCACTTTGTGCGTCGAAAAGCGTGGCATGCAGACCAATATGGTCTACCACGGTAATCAGGTCGCCATCACTTATGATATGCCAATGGCTGAAGTCGTGATGGACTTCTTTGACCGTCTTAAATCTACCAGTCGTGGTTATGCGTCTCTTGAGTATAATTTCACTCGCTTCGAGCCTGCCGACATGGTGCGTCTCGACATCCTCATCAATGGTGATAGAGTCGATGCCTTGGCAATGATCATCCATAAAGGACTCATTCGTCAAAAAGGTCTGGCATTGGTGAATAAAATGAAAGAGCTGATTCCCAGGCAGATGTTCGATATTGCCATTCAGGCTGCTGTGGGAACTCAAGTCATTGCACGTTCATCAATCAAAGCCATGCGTAAAGACGTGACGGCTAAGTGTTATGGCGGTGATGTTTCCCGTAAGAAGAAGCTACTACAGAAGCAAAAAGAGGGTAAGAAGCGCATGAAACAGGTGGGTAATGTAGAAGTGCCACAGGAAGCGTTTCTGGCAGTGCTTAAGCTCAACGACTAAATCGTTAATAATTGTTAATCGTGAGCAATTTCTAGCGCCGCAGTTTGCGGCGCTTTCATTACTCACGTATAACTGATCTATTTATCACAATTGGCTATTTTGATTAGACTCGCAGTGATAGAAGTTTTTTGTTTGCAAGCAGGAGTTCATAAACTATGGCAGCTTATTTTTCCATCATTTTGGTACTGGTAACCTTGGGCTCTGGCCTAGTGTGGATGGCTGACGCGCTGTTACTCGCACCTAAGCGTCGAGAAAAACTCGCTTTAGCCCTGACCGTCGATGCGGATATTAGTGAGGAAAATGCCGAAAAAATCACCCGTGAGTCGGCGTTTGTCGAAACCTCTCGCTCTATTTTTCCGGTGATTGCATTTGTACTTATTTTACGCTCATTTATCTATGAGCCATTTCAGATCCCATCGGGATCTATGATGCCAACCTTGCTGGTGGGTGATTTCATTCTGGTAGAAAAGTTTACTTATGGCTTAAAAGACCCAGTTTGGCGCAGTCAATTAGTCAAAAATGGTAAGCCAGAACGCGGCGATGTTGCAGTGTTTAAGTATCCCGTAAATCCACGCATCGATTATATCAAGCGTGTGGTTGGTTTACCTGGTGACAGGATTGTCTATCGTAATAAGCAACTTTATATACAGCCTGCGTGTACTGAGGGTGAGATAACTTGCCCTGAGCTTAAGCAAGTAAATCGCGCAGGGATTAACCAAGGTGAATTTTCACAAAATGGTGCCCCACTGATGCGTTACACCGAGAAGCTCGGCGAAGTGACCCATGACATTTTGATTAACCCTCAGCGTCCGGACCCTATCGGCTATTATTACCGAGAGGGTAAGTTGCCTGTGGGTGAGTTTATTGTGCCAGAAGGCCACTACTTTATGATGGGCGACAACCGAGATAATAGTACCGACAGTCGCTTCTGGGGCTTTGTTCCCGAAGAGAATCTGGTCGGAAAAGCCGTTGCTATCTGGATTAGCTTTGAGTTTGATAGAACTAAAGCTGATTTCTTACCAACATGGATCCCAACAGGTATTCGTTTCGACCGAGTAGGTGGGATCACTTAAGATGGAACCGATTAAAAATATCCAACGTCTGTGCCGGACGTTAGGCTATCAATTTAACCAACAAGCGCACTTAGATCAGGCTCTGACCCACAGAAGTGCCTCTAGCAAGCATAATGAACGTCTAGAATTCTTGGGTGATTCGATACTGTCTATTATTATATCTGATGCGTTATATCATCAATTTCCTAAGGTGACAGAAGGTGATCTTAGCCGCATGCGGGCCACCTTAGTGTGTGGCAAAATGCTGGCGGAAATCGGTTTTGAGTTTAAACTTGGAAGCTATCTTAAGTTAGGCCCTGGTGAATTGAAAAGTGGTGGCTTTAGACGCGAGTCGATTATTGCCGATGGGGTAGAGGCCATTATAGGTGCTATCTACCTCGATGCTGGTTTGGAGATCTGTCGAGCTCGTGTCTTGAGCTGGTATGAGTCTCGTTTGGCAATTATAGAGCCAATCAATCAGAAAGATCCCAAGACCCTATTACAAGAGCTGTTACAAGGTTTTAAGAAAGCGTTGCCTATCTATAAAGTGACCGACATTAAAGGCGAAGCCCATGTCCAGACGTTTACGGTCGAGTGTAGCGTCGAAGAGTTGCAGAAACCCCTTATAGGGATTGCAAGTTCCCGCAGAAAAGCTGAGCAGATCGCCGCTGCACAGGTTTTGGAGTTAATCAAAAAATGAGTAAGAACAAAGCGTCATCAATGAAAAAAACGGCTAAGGAAAAAGAGCCTAGCTTAGATGAACTGTTAGCTCAGATGAATACCCCTTCATCTGCGGCAAAATACGATATCACCTATTGTGGCATGGTCGCCATTGTTGGCCGCCCAAATGTAGGTAAATCGACGCTGCTCAATAAGCTATTGGGTCAAAAAATCAGTATCACCTCGAAGAAGCCCCAGACCACACGTCATCGTATCATGGGGATCCATACCGTAGCCGAGCGTCAAGTTGTGTTTATCGACACGCCGGGTTTGCATATGGAAGAGAAGCGCGCCATTAACCGTTTGATGAACCGCGCCGCAGCGAGTTCATTAGCCGAGGTCAGCTTGGTTATTTTTGTTGTCGACGGCATGACTTGGACCGAAGATGACGACTTGGTGTTACGTAAACTACAGAGTCGTGACGATGGCCGTAAAACGGTGCTTGCGGTAAATAAAGTCGATAACATCAAAAACAAAGAGGAATTATTCCCCTATCTTGAAGCGTTATCAAAAAAGTTTGCTTTCGATGAGATCTTGCCTATCTCAGCGACTAAGGGCACCAACGTTCAGCGTATTTTAGACATGTCGATTGAGTCTCTGCCCGAATCGCCACATTTTTTCCCAGAAGACTATATTACCGACAGATCCCAGAAGTTTATGGCATCAGAAATTGTCCGCGAGAAACTCATGCGTTTCTTAGGTGATGAGCTGCCATACGATTGCACCGTTGAGATCGAGCAGTTTAAGATGATGGAAAATGGTGTCTATCAAATTAATGCTCTGGTGCTGGTTGAGCGTGAGACCCAGAAGCGCATGGTCATAGGCAACAAGGGTGATCGTATCAAGAAAATCAGCTCTGCCGCTCGTGTGGATATGGAAGCCATGTTTGATAATAAGGTCTTCCTCGAAATGTGGGTCAAGGTTAAGTCTGGTTGGGCCGATGATGAACGTGCTCTTCGCAGCTTAGGTTATGGTGAAGATTAAATCAGTGCCATTCACTTGGTAAAGCAGCAAGCTTTATTGCAGCAGCTTCGCTGTATTTTATCTTTAAATGATAAGTTGAGTTCTGAATCATGCTTTCAGTTAAACGAGAGTCGTTTATGTTGGAGTACTCGTGATGAATAACAGCTTAGGTATAGATTAATGGAGCGCGGTTATGTGCTCCATACACGCCCCTTCAAAGACTCCAGTATATTAATCAATATGTTGATCGATGGTTATGGACGAGTCGACTGCGTCGCTCGCCTAGGCCGCGGCAAAACCTCCATTAAAAGCATACTGCAACCTTTTCAACCGCTGATTTTTCAGCTATCCGGCCGCACATCGCTGAGAAACATGAACAGTGTAGAGGCGGCGAGCCCAGCAATCCCTCTCTCGGGTGACGTCAGTTTTGCTGGTTTTTATCTCAATGAATTATTGGTGCGCTGCATCGCCGTCGATCATGGGGCTGAATCACTGTTTTTGACCTATCACAAGACCCTAATGTCTATGGCCGCAGGTTTCTGTGAGAGCCAGTTACGATATTTTGAATTAAGTCTGCTTAAAGAATTAGGACTAATGCCAACACTCAAAACTACTCTTTCCCAAGATCCAATAGAGCCAGATGATTATTATCGATTGTTACCCGATGAAGGCTTCATTGATGCGCTGGGCCCTAAGACATCTCATTATAGCGGCGAAATGTTATTGGCATTGGACGAACATAGATTAGCGCCCTCACACCTTAAGCAAGCCAAATACCTGATGCGTTTGATGTTGGCACCTTGCTTGGGGAATAAGCCGCTTAAATCTCGTGCGCTATTTAGATATAAAATGGTATCCCCGCTAATTAAGTAGCCTGAACTATAAGTAATCAAAGCCCGTTAATGTGATATTTTAAAATAGCAGTGGGTGCTATTTCATAGCGGTACCGAAAATAAATTAAACCCTTTGTTATTTTTTAAAAATTAAAGGTACAGATGTTTTTGCGGTGTCAAGTGTTTTGCCATTTCACCTTTTCATGTAACCTGAGTACAATACCCCAATCCGTTTGACGATAGTAATATAAACCGTCGTAAACTTACCCTATTTCAGAGGAACTTCAATGAGCCGCATCCTACTTGGCGTTAATATCGACCACATTGCTACTTTACGTCAGGCTCGTGGAACCTCATATCCAGATCCTATTCATGCAGCAGCTGTTGCCGAACATGCTGGCGCCGAAGGCATTACCGTGCACCTGCGTGAAGACCGACGTCATATTATAGACAGAGACATATATTTACTGGCTAAAACCCTAAAAACACCGATGAATTTTGAGATGGCAGTCACCGATGAAATGTTAAATATCGCCTGTGACGTCAAACCGACTTACGTGTGCCTCGTTCCAGAGAAACGTGAAGAGTTAACCACCGAGGGTGGACTCGATGTTGCTAGCCAAATGGGGAAAATTGCAACTGCAATCCAACGTCTCGATGATGTTGGAGTTAAGGTTTCGCTATTTATCGATGCCGATAAGGCACAAATCGATGCCGCCGTTACCGTGAAGGCCCCTCTGATTGAGATCCACACAGGATGCTACGCCGATGCCGCTAATGAGGTGGAAAAGGCTAAAGAGCTTGTACGTATCAAGGAGATGGCAACCTACGCCCACTCTAAAGGCTTAATTGTCAATGCAGGCCATGGACTTCATTATCACAATGTTAAGCCTATTGCTGCGATCCCAGAGCTGTATGAGCTAAACATTGGTCATGCCATCATAGCCCGCGCCGTTATTGATGGTTTAGATAAAGCGGTTAGAGACATGAAGCAACTCATGGATCAAGGTCGTAGAGGCGAATAAGTACCGTGATCCGAAGCATTATTTGAACTTATAGCGGTTTAGCTTTTAAGGATATATATGATTGTGGGTCTAGGTACCGATATCGCCGAAATTGAACGTATCGAGCAAAAGGTACCGGCAGCAGGTGATCTTGATGCTCTGACTCAGTGCCGTTTAGCCAAACGTGTGCTTACCGAGTCCGAAATGGTGATATTTATTGCCTCATCTCAGCCTGGACGTTATTTGGCTAAACGTTTTGCTGCCAAAGAAGCCGCCGCTAAAGCTTTAGGCACAGGCATCGGTCGCGGCGTCTCGTTTCAGCATATCGAAATAAGTAACGATGCCAATGGGGCCCCCTTAGTAAATTTCAGTGGCGGCGCCGCAATAAGGTTGGCTCTGCTAGGTGGCAGAAAAGGCCATATTTCTATTGCCGATGAGAAGCATTATGCGACAGCAACAGTGATCTTGGAATCTTAAAAATAAAACTATTTCAATTTTTAGTTCTGAAAAATTGGATGTAGGCTACGTGCCTTAAGCTTGTATGTTCATGTTTATATAGGGGCTATCAGTATGGG
>JBAHZX010000157.1:0-43248 GCA_037132815.1 Shewanella sp. | reverse complement strand
GGTTTTCCTACTGCCACCACTACGAGATCGGCTTGTCTGACTTTTTGTTCTAGGTTTCGAGTGAACCGATGACAGGTAGTTGTGGTACAACCAGCGAGTAACAACTCCAGTGTCATGGGGCGACCCACTATGTTTGAAGCTCCTACTATGATGGCATCTAGCCCGTATGTATCGACGCCAGTAGACTTTATCAGTGTCATGATCCCCATTGGCGTGCATGAACGCAGTAATGGAATTCGCTGCGCCAGTCGGCCTACATTATAGGGATGAAAACCATCAACATCTTTATCGGGGCTGATGCGCTCAATGACCTTAGATTCTTCGATATGCTTAGGAAGTGGCAATTGAACTAAGATACCATCAATAGTTGCATCGTTATTACATTCATCGATGAGTGCCAGTAGGGCTTGTTCAGACGTGTTGCTGTCTAGGTCATATGAGCGGGAGAGAAACCCGACCTCTTCACAGGCGCGCCTCTTGCTGCCAACATAGACTTGAGATGCTGGATCTGCGCCGACTAAAATCACCGCTAAACCTGGCGCTCTCTGTCCTGCCTTTATACGGGCGGCGACTTTCTCTTTTAGCTGTGTTCGAATGGACTGAGCGATTGCTTTGCCATCGATTCTTTGAGCTGTCATAGGGGTGGATATCCTTTAATAGCGCGCAATTATTAAAAGGCAGTATTTTAACAGGATAAGGGTTGAGTGTCATTTATTAAGCGGTGTCACAATCAGTTCTTTAATGCGGATAATTTGAGTGATTTTAGACCCAATAGTCGGTAAAATAACCAAGCTCACTTTCTTTATAAAAAAACCGTTGACGCATGTCAGACTAGGGGCTAAGATGCGCTCCGTTCTCAACGAGAAGACAGTGTGTCTTTTACTTGAGAATTAAAGTTAGACCTTCGGTGATTAGCGCAGCCCGGTAGCGCATCTGGTTTGGGACCAGAGGGTCAGAGGTTCGAATCCTCTATCACCGACCAAATTATATATTTATCTGAAAGCAATGCAGATAAATTTGAAAGATATGTCTTTCAACGCTTGTCCAGGATGTAAGATGTTTTACTTTCGAAGCGCCCGTAGCTCAGTTGGATAGAGCACCCGCCTTCTAAGCGGGTGGCCGCAGGTTCGAATCCTGCCGGGCGCACCATACATTGGTGATTGTAGCTCAGTTGGTAGAGCCCCGGATTGTGATTCCGGTTGTCGTGGGTTCGAGCCCCATCAGTCACCCCATTTCTTTCAGAAGAAAGTAAAAAAAGCGACCCTAGGTCGCTTTTTTTACTTCTGTAATTCGCGTTTTAAGGTCGACTCTGAGATAAAGCATAGCTATAATGTCGCGTCTTGATAATTATCAACTCTGGATTATTAGAGTCAGAATTCAGTTGTAATGGGCTTTCTAGTCAAATTTTAAGATTAAAAAACGAATACTTTAATAGTTGATTATTCGACTATTACAAAAGACATAAGACTTATTTCGAGGTAAAACAATGCAAGTTTCTGTTGAAACAACTCAAGGCCTAGAGCGTCGCCTAACAATTTCTGTTCCTGCTGAACAGATCGAAAAGACCGTTAATGAAGCATTAAAAAACGAAGCAAAGCGTGCTCGTCTTCCTGGTTTTCGTCCAGGTAAAGTGCCAGTCAGTGTCATTAATAAGCGTTATGGCAAGGCTATCCGTCAAGATATCACTGGTGAAGTGATGCAGCGTAATTTCATTGAAGCCATTGTTGCTGAGAAATTAAACCCTGCAGGTGCACCTACTTTCGTACCGGGCGAGTCTGATACTGATAGTTTTCAGTTTGTTGCGACCTTTGAGATATACCCAGAAGTAGAGCTTAAGGGTCTTGACGCTATCGTAGTTGAACAGCCAACAGCCGAAGTCACAGAGACTGATGTTGATGTTATGATTGAAACATTACGTAAGCAACACGCAACGTTTGAAGTGGTAGAGCGTGAAGCTGCGGACGGCGATAAGACAAAACTTAACTTTGTGGGGTCAATCGACGGTGAAGAGTTTGAAGGCGGTAAGGCTGATGACTTCGAACTACAACTGGGTAGCGGCCGTATGATCCCAGGCTTCGAGTCTGGTGTCGAAGGTCATAAAGCGGGTGAAGAGTTCAATATTGAAGTCAATTTTCCTGAAGACTATCATGCAGAAAAGTTAAAAGGTAAACTTGCTAAGTTCGTTATTACCCTGAACGAAGTACAAGCTGCTAACCTTCCTGAAGTCAATGATGAGTTCGCTAAGCTATTTGGCGTCACTGAGGGCGGCATTGAAGCACTTAAAGCAGAAATCAGCAAGAACATGAGCCGTGAACTTGAGCAAGCACTTAAAGCCAGTGTTAAAGAGCAAGTGCTTAGTGGTTTACTTGAGCAAAATGACATTAACCTGCCTAAGTCACTTATCGATGGTGAAGTTGATGTTTTGCGTAAGCAAGCAGTGCAGCGTTTCGGTGATCAAGCTACGAACATGCCTGAATTACCAGCGGACTTATTTACTGAGCAAGCAGAACGTCGTGTAAAAGTTGGCTTACTACTTGGTGAAGTGATTAAGACTAATGAGCTAAAAGCTGAAGACGAACGTGTTCAGGGTCTTATCGCTTCTATGGCTTCGGCTTACGAAGACCCTAGCGAAGTTGTTGAATACTATAGCACTAATAAAGACATGATGCAGAACATGCGCAATGTTGCTCTTGAAGAGCAAGCTGTAGAAGCTTTGTTGAAAACCGCAAAAGTAACTGAAAAATCAGTTGAATTTGAAGAGTTTATGAACAAGTCTTCACAACAAGGTTAAGCTTAGCTTGACTTAAATGGTGATTAACCATTTATAATGGCTCGTATGAGGTTCTTCATACGAGCCGTTTTCATTTAGGAATTATAAATAATGCAAAATGCACCTGAGTCAGTATTAAATGCACTTGTGCCTATGGTGGTAGAACAAACTGCCAAGGGTGAACGTTCGTACGATATCTATTCTCGCCTATTAAAAGAGCGTATTATTTTCTTGGTCGGGCCAGTTGAAGAGCATATGGCTAACCTTGTTGTTGCACAATTACTTTTTTTGGAATCGGAGAGCCCAGATAAGGATATTTTTCTGTATATCAATTCCCCTGGAGGTTCGGTTACTGCGGGAATGGCGATCTACGATACCATGCAATTTATTAAGCCAAATGTGAGTACTGTTTGTATCGGACAAGCTGCGAGTATGGGGGCATTTCTTCTTGCTGGCGGTGCTAAGGGTAAACGTCATTGCTTGCCTAATTCTCGTGTAATGATCCATCAGCCATTAGGTGGGTTCCAAGGACAGGCTTCTGATATCGCTATTCATGCCCAGGAAATATTAGGCATCAAGGACAAGTTGAATAAGATGCTAGCTGAACATACAGGCCAATCTTTGGATGTGATTGAGCGCGATACGGATCGTGATAATTTCATGAGTGCCGATGAAGCCACAGAGTATGGGCTTATTGATTCTGTGATGAGTAAACGAAGCTGATTTTTGTCTTTGGTTGAGCTATGCTGAGTAAATAAGACGTTAAATACAATTAAAGTAGTAGTGCAGATAGCGCATAGAGGTAGTGTAATGAGCGACAACAAAAGTACCGGTGACAGTGAGAAACTACTGTATTGCTCTTTTTGTGGAAAGAGCCAACATGAAGTTCGTAAACTTATTGCTGGCCCTTCTGTATATGTTTGTAATGAGTGTGTTGAACTCTGCAACGATATTATTAGAGAAGAGATCAAAGAGATATCCCCGAAGCAAGAGCAAGACAAGTTACCAACACCGCATGAGTTAAGAGCTCATCTTGACGATTATGTTATTGGCCAAGAAAAGGCGAAAAAAGTCCTTTCTGTCGCAGTATATAACCACTATAAGCGATTGAAAAATTCAAGTTCTAAAGATGATGTTGAACTGGGTAAGAGTAATATTCTGCTGATAGGCCCAACAGGTAGTGGTAAGACTCTATTGGCTGAGACATTTGCTCGTTTTCTTGATGTTCCCTTCACTATGGCCGATGCAACCACTTTAACGGAAGCGGGTTATGTGGGGGAAGATGTCGAGAATATCATTCAGAAGCTGCTGCAAAAATGTGATTATGATGTCGAGAAGGCACAGCGTGGTATTGTCTACATCGATGAGATTGATAAAATCAGCCGTAAGTCTGATAACCCATCGATTACTCGTGATGTATCAGGTGAAGGTGTTCAACAGGCTCTGCTCAAGTTGATAGAAGGTACCGTTGCCTCTGTCCCTCCTCAGGGTGGACGTAAGCATCCACAACAAGAGTTTTTACAGGTTGATACTTCTAAAATTCTATTCATTTGTGGTGGTGCTTTTTCGGGGCTTGAGAAAGTCATCGAACAGCGTAGTCATAAAGGAACTAGTATCGGCTTCGGTGCTGAGGTTAAGGGAGAAGATGATAAAGCGACTATCTCTGAAACCTTAATGCAGGTAGAACCAGAAGATCTTATTAAGTATGGTTTGATCCCTGAGTTTATTGGCCGTTTGCCTGTACTTTCAACATTGACTGAACTCGATGAAGAGGCTTTAGTACAAATATTATCTGAGCCTAAGAATGCACTGACTAAACAATTTGCTGCATTGTTTGAGATGGAAGGTGTTGAGCTTGAGTTCAGAGAAGATGCGCTGAAAGCTATCGCAGCGAAGGCGATGACACGTAAAACGGGGGCTCGTGGATTACGCTCAATCGTTGAAAGCATCTTACTCGACATCATGTATGACCTCCCGTCGTCTGATGATGTTGCTAAAGTTGTAATAGATGAATCAGTTGTTAAAGGGGAGTCTAACCCTATACTCATCTATGAGAATAGCCCGTCCAAAGCTGCAGGTGCAGAATAAGTTTCTCAGAAATAGACTCATTTGAATTATAAAGGAGCCCATATGGCTCCTTTTTTATTCGCTCAGTTTATATATTTGTTATTAGACATTGAAATCAATGAATTCATCCCAATATAATTATTTAGTATTATCATCAAACGGAATCGAGCTATGACGCAAGCGAGTGAAGCGCGAATCGAACTACCCGTACTGCCACTGAGAGATGTGGTTGTATATCCCCATATGGTCATTCCATTATTCGTGGGACGGAAAAAATCTATTCGTTGCCTGGAATCGGCGATGGAACAAAATAAACAAATTATTCTAGTTGCCCAGCGTGATGCTGAGCTTGATGATCCTAGTATTGATGATATTTTTGAAGTCGGTACAGTTGCTTCAATTTTACAATTGTTGAAGTTACCTGATGGCACAGTAAAAGTGCTGGTTGAAGGTGGTAGGCGTGCGCGTATAGAAAAATATTCAGACGGGGAATCATTCTTCGTGGCTACGGCTCTATATCTTGAGTCTGAGCCGATGGCGGAGAAAGAGGAAGAGGTGTTACTTCGCTCTGCCGTCGGGCAGTTTGAGGGCTATATAAAACTCAATAAAAAGATCCCACCAGAGGTGTTAACCTCACTGGCGGGGATCGACGAAGCTGCACGTCTTGCCGATACCATGGCGGCACATATGCCACTTAAACTTATAGATAAGCAATCGGTGCTTGAGATGGTAGATGTTGCGGAGCGCCTCGAGTATTTAATGGCCATGATGGAATCAGAAATTGATTTGTTACAGGTCGAGAAGCGGATCCGCTCGCGGGTCAAGAAGCAAATGGAAAAAAGTCAGCGAGAGTACTATCTCAACGAGCAAATGAAGGCAATTCAAAAAGAGTTGGGGGATATCGACGAGTCTCACGATGAGTTTGAAATTTTAGCTAAGAAGATTGAAGAGGCTAAAATGCCTGAGGAAGCCAAAGATAAGGCGACCGCTGAGCTTAATAAACTTAAAATGATGTCGCCAATGTCGGCAGAAGCAACGGTAGTCCGTAGCTATATTGATTGGATGGTTTCTGTACCTTGGCGTCAACGGTCTAAAATCAAGCGTGACTTGGCTAAGGCACAAGATGTGTTGGACACTGACCATTTTGGTTTAGAAAAAGTCAAAGAACGTATTCTGGAATACTTGGCGGTTCAAAGCCGAGTCAAGCAGCTTAAAGGTCCAATTCTTTGCTTAGTTGGCCCACCAGGAGTGGGTAAAACCTCATTAGGTCAGTCTATTGCTAGGGCAACTGGACGCAAGTATATACGTGTCGCCTTAGGGGGCGTACGTGATGAGGCCGAAATTCGTGGTCATCGCCGTACTTATATTGGCTCTATGCCAGGTAAAGTCATTCAAAAGATGTCAAAAGCTGGAGTTAAAAACCCACTGTTCTTGCTTGATGAAATAGATAAGATGAGCAGCGATATGCGCGGCGATCCAGCATCTGCACTGCTTGAAGTACTCGATCCTGAGCAAAACTCGACTTTCAGTGATCATTACTTAGAGGTCGATTACGATCTGTCTGATGTGATGTTCGTTGCCACCTCTAATTCGATGAATATCCCAGGTCCACTGCTTGATCGTATGGAAGTGATTCGTCTATCTGGTTACACCGAAGATGAAAAGCTCAATATCGCTAAACAACACTTGTTGCCTAAGCAGATAGAACGTAATGGCCTGAAGCTTAAAGAAGTCACAGTCGATGATAGTGCCATCATCGGCATCATTCGTTATTACACTCGTGAAGCGGGGGTAAGATCTCTGGAACGTGAGTTATCTAAAATTTGTCGTAAGGTGGTTAAGCGTATCTTGCTAGATAAGACGCTTAAACATGTGGACGTGGATCAGGATAATCTTAAATCGTTCTTAGGTGTGCAGCGTTGTGATTATGGTAAAGCAGAGTCTAATAATCAGGTAGGGCAGGTCACTGGATTAGCATGGACTGAAGTGGGTGGAGATTTACTTACTATCGAAGCCACTTCGGTACCGGGTAAAGGCAAACTTAGCTATACAGGCTCACTCGGGGATGTGATGCAGGAATCGATTCAGGCTGCCATGACAGTAGTACGCGCTCGGGCTGAGCAGCTGGGTATCAATCCTGATTTCTATGAGAAACGTGATATCCATGTTCATGTGCCCGAAGGGGCGACACCGAAAGATGGTCCTTCGGCTGGTGCTGCTATGTGTACTGCTTTGGTTTCTAGCTTAACGGGTAATCCTGTACGTGCCGATGTTGCTATGACCGGTGAAATAACCCTTCGTGGTGAGGTCTTACCAATAGGTGGATTAAAGGAAAAGCTGCTTGCAGCCCATCGTGGTGGTACTAAAGTTGTGTTGATCCCAAAGGAAAATGAACGAGATCTGGAAGAAATCCCCGCCAATGTGATTGCTGATTTGAAAATTTATCCAGTGCGTTGGATCGATGAAGTATTGGAATTGGCATTAGAGCGACCCATTGAAGGTTTCGAAGTTGTTAAAAATATGAGCTAGCATAACAAAATGCCCTTTGGCGTAAAATAATTGCAAAAAGGGGCTTTTTAAAGTTGCTAGCTGTGTTAGCCTAGGTCGGTGGATAGTTCAATATTCTCAAGCCCTTATGGTAACTGGTTTTGAGCTGTTCTCAATATATTTATTTTGCTTTTCCTAATAGAGCTTGAATTTCAAATACAGGCTTGTTATAAAAGCCACCGCAGACCGCTCTAGCTAAGGATTGGTTATGGTGCAAAAATCACATTCAAGGGGATGACATGAACAAATCTGAACTAATCGAGAAAATCGCTTCTGGTGCTGACATTTCTAAAGCGGCTGCAGGCCGTGCATTAGACTCTTTCATCGGCGCAGTCACTGATGGCCTTAAAGATGGCGATAAGATTTCTCTTGTTGGTTTCGGTACTTTTGAAGTGCGTCAACGTGCAGAACGTACAGGTCGCAACCCACAGACAGGTGCAGAGATCAAGATTGCAGCTGCAAATATTCCTGCATTTAAAGCAGGTAAAGCTCTCAAAGATGCTGTAAACTGATATCCGTTTTACTGCTCTTTTCTAGAGTTTCGTAAATGAAAAACACCGCTTTAGCGGTGTTTTTCAAATAATGTGTATGATAGGCATTAAGTCGCATAGGTTAAATAACCTCAAGTTTACGAAAGGCGCATCTCGAACGTGATGCGCCTTTTATTTTTTTATCGCAACAAGCGAGACAACAGATGTTAGAGAAGATTCGCGAAGGCTCACAAGGCGTGATTGCAAAAAGCATTCTGGTTCTAGTAATACTTTCCTTTGCATTTACTGGTGTAAGTAGTTACTTGGGATCATCAACAGAGGCAGTTGCTGCCACCGTTAATGGTGAAGAGATCAGAGAGTCTGCCTTGGAACAAGCTTACCAAAATGAACGGGCTAGATTAGAGCAGCAATTGGGTGATATGTTTGAAGCATTAGCTGCAGATGATGTATATCTGGCAAGTGTAAAGCAAAGCGTGTTAGAGCGCTTGGTGGCAGAAAAGCTACTTGATCAAACTGCCACAGAACTAGGCCTACGAGTGTCTGATCAGCAGATTAAAAATGCTATCATGACTGAACCTGCATTTCAGACTGATGGTCTATTCGATAATGCCCGTTATTTAACTATCCTAAGTCAGTTAGGTTACCAGACAAATACGTTCAGAAATGTGATGCGCACTGATATGACTCGACGTCAGTTTGTTGCTTCTTTGGTAGGTTCTGAATTCGCTCTTCCAGGTGAGACTCGCTATTTAGCCGATATTCAAGAACAAACACGGGATATTCGCTACCATATTGTTGATGCAAGCCCCTTTGTTGCCGATGCCAAGGTGACAGATGAGCAAGCACAATCATTTTATGATACCAACCTTGTTCAATTCATGAGCCCTGAGACACTTAGCCTTGAATACATTGAATTAAATGCTGCCGATATGGCTAATGATGTTTCAGTGACGGATGAAGAGGCTCAGGTTTATTATGATGAGAATAAACAACAGTATCTAATAGCTGAGAAACGTCTTGCAGCACATATTCTGATCAATCTTGGTGACGATGAGTCAGTGTCAAAAGCCAAGGCAGAAGCTATTTATGTCAGGCTCCAAGCAGGTGAAGATTTTGCAGAACTTGCTAAAACAGAATCTGAAGATACGTTTAGTGGCGAGCTAGGAGGTCAGTTAGACTGGTTCGAACAAGGCGTCATGGAGCCTGCTTTTGATGAGGTGCTTTACTCACTGTCTCAAGGCTCATATTCGACTGTGGTGAAGACAAATTCAGCTTTCCATATCATCAAGCTGGTCGATTTGCAGCCTGGGTCCGAAGTTCCCATTGCTGATGTTAAAGATGAAATTATCGCACAACTTAAAGATATGAAAGCCGTAGACATGTATTTTAGTTTACAGCAGACACTTGCCGATGTGACCTATGAAGTGCCGGATACCTTGAGTGAAGCTGCGAGTGCTCTTGGAGTTGCAGTCAAAACAACCTCAGTTTTCACTCGTGCAAATGCACCAGCACCGTTTGATAAACCTGATGTGTTGAAGGCGGCTTTTTCTACCAATGTTCTTCTTGATGGAATGAACAGTGATGTGATTGAGGTTGACGTTAACCATGCTATGGTGATCCGTCTCAAATCTCACTCTGCCGCAGGAACTGTCGACTTTACTAAGGTTAAAGCGAATATTATTGAGCGTTTGAAACAACAACAAGCTAACGAAGTTGCTCGTGAGAAGGCTCAAGGATTAATGACAGCGTTCAATAATGCTCAGTTGAGTACTGAGTTTGTTACTAAAATAGAACTTGGGCGCTTCGAACAAGGTATTGATGCCGCTATTAGCAGTAAGGCTTTTCAAATGGCTCACCCTGCAGATATTGCTGTAGTTGATACTGTTGCGTTAGCCA
This sequence comes from Shewanella sp., assembly GCA_037132815.1. Classification (GTDB taxonomy): domain Bacteria; phylum Pseudomonadota; class Gammaproteobacteria; order Enterobacterales; family Shewanellaceae; genus Shewanella. The sequence continues at coordinate 33,477 of JBAHZX010000157.1, read as the reverse complement.
ATGGTTACGCCGTTATCGTACTTGATAAGGTTAATGCAGCAGAGGGGATCGATAACAATCTCTTGGATGCTCTAGAGCAACGCCTGAGTTCACAATATAGTGAAGGTGACTATAAAGCCTTGATTGCGACCTTAAAAGCAAAAAGCGACGTGGTATACAGCTTAGCGCAGTAGTTATCGCATGATGAGTTTACTCATAAAAACTAAAGGTCAGCATAAGCTGACCTTTTTAATATCTAAAATATGTAGTGTTCAAGGTACTAGGCCGAGCAAGTATTCTGATAGCGTCTATTAATCTACTGCAACCATGACATTGCTGGCCTTGATAATAGCATAAGCTGTTCCACCCACTTTAAGACCTAATTTTTCACATGATGCCTTAGTGACTACTGATGTAATTTCTATACCTGGGGCCAGTTCGATTACAACTTCATTGTTTACAGAACCTTCGACGATAGATTTTATAGTGCCACAGAGTGAGTTACGTGCGCTAATTTTCATAATGTTCTCTTTATGTTTGTCAGTTGTTAGGTAAAGATATTCATTAGGTAGTATAATTGAACTGTGTACGTTCTGGAATCTAAATTAAATAAATGAGCATCATTTTTGAAGTTGTGCACATTTATTTAATCTTGTTATTTACATGTGGATAAAACTCATATTGGTTAAATATTTTTAGAACTGTTCGACATCGAAGTTTACTTCTGGGTTTACATCGATTTCATAATCTATAGTGTCGATACCGAAGCCGAAAAGTTTAAGGAAATCTTCTTTATATTCACGATAATCAGTAAGTTCAGCCAAATTTTCAGTGGTTACCAAAGGCCAAAGGTCCCGACAATGTTGCTGAATACCTTCTCTTAATTCCCAGTCATCAAGGCGTACACGGTTAGCGTCATCGACGTTGGGAGCTTGGCCATCTTCACGGTATAGACGTTCGGCGAACATGCGGTTGATTTGCTCTATGCAGCCTTCATGTAGGCCTTCTTCACGCATTTTCTTAAATACCATGGCGATATAAAGAGGCATCACTGGGATAGCTGAGCTGGCTTGAGTGACAACGCTCTTAAGCACGGCGACATTTGCGCTACCCCCAGTGCTAGATAATTTGTCATCTAGGGCTTTAGCTGCGCGGTCAAGATCCATTTTAGCTTTACCTAGAGCACCATGCCAGTAGATTGGCCAGGTCAATTGTGTTCCTATATAGCTATAAGCCACGGTCTTGCAGCCATCAGCCAGCACATCAGCGTCAGATAATGCGGCGAGCCAGAGTTCCCAATCTTCACCTCCCATGACCGTCACGGTGTCTTGGATCTCTTGCTCGCTGGCAGGTCCTACACAGGTTTGGATAATCAGATCTTTATTGGTGTCTACCGCGGTAGCGGTATAAGTCTCGCCAATAGGCTTAAGCGCTGAGCGGATCACTTCACCAGAGTCGGGTAATTTACGTACTGGTGAAGCGAGAGAGTAAACCACCATATCGACTTGGCCCAAGTCGGCTTTAATAATGTCTATGGCTTTTTGTTTGGCTTCATGGCTGAATGCATCACCATTGAGGCTTTTAGAGTATAGGCCTTCGGCTTTGGCAAATTTATCGAAGGCCGCCGAGTTATACCAGCCCGCGGTGCCTGATTTTCTTTCTGTGCCAGGTTTTTCGAAGAATACACCTAAGGTAGCTGCGCCACTGCCAAAGGCTGCGGCAATACGAGAAGATAGACCATATCCACTTGAAGAGCCGATAACTAAAACTTTCTTAGGGCCATTTTTTAAACTTGCCCTAGCTTTAGTGATATTGATCTGTTCGAGTACATTAGCTTCACAACCAATAGGATGAGTCGTGGTACATATAAAGCCACGTGTTTTAGGTTTGATTATCATGTTTCAGCTCTCTTAAAAAAGTGATATTAGGATAAGTAATTGAGAGTAAAATGACACTGATTATTCCTGATTATTCCTGATTCTTTTTAAAATAACCAGTGGTAAGAGCAGTACGTTAGATTGAAATAAACTCATTTTTATTGTGATGGTGTTTAATTAATATTTCGCTAAGCATGGGTATTTACCCTATGGGTTAATCATGTTTCTTGATTTGTCTGTTTAATTGTTTCTGACTAAATAGGGTCTGTTGTTGGATCAGCTTCTTAGTATATTCATGTTTCGGAGCATTAAATAATTCTTCTGTTGTTGCTTTCTCTACCATCTCCCCATTATGAAGCACCATCACTTTATCACTGAAATAGCGAATGATACTGAGGTTATGCGACACAAAAATATAAGATAGGCCCATCTCTTTTTGAAGTTTTAACAGTAAGTTGAGGATTTGTGAACGGACCGACAGATCGAGGGAGGTGAGGGCTTCATCAGCGATGATTATTTTGGGATCTAACATAAGGGCTCGGGAAACGGCAACACGTTGTTTCATGCCCTCAGAAATCATGTGTGGGTAGAAATCGGCATGTTCGGGTAATAGACCCACTTTTCTGAGTTTGTCGACTACCTGCTCTCTACGCTCTTTGGCATTGAGTTTGGTATTAAATTTCAGTGGCTCATCGAGTAGATCGCCGATTGTTAATTTAGGGTTTAGCGATGTATTCGAGTCTTGAAAAATCATCCTGATTAGTTTACATCGCTGTTTTAGGTTTCGTTTATCAAGTGCCTCACCTTCAAAGTAGATATCGCCACTACTGCGGACTTCGGCGCCCACGAGTATACGTGCCAGAGTGCTCTTTCCTGAACCTGCTTCGCCAACAATCGCTAAGGTTTCACCTTTGTTGAGCTCAAACGAGACAGAAGATAAAGCTTGGTTATACTCACGTTTAAACCCTTTGTAACCGGTATAGAAACGCTTACTGAGGTTATTAACTTGAAGGAGTGGTGTCTTCATTGTTTGTTTCTTCATGGTAGGGGAAATGACAGGCAAAATACCTATTCTTTTTATGGCTTAAATAAGGACGACTCACACATTTTTTTTCAGCCCGTGGGCATCTAGGACCGAGTCGGCAGCCAATGGGAAGGTGCTGCAGTGTTGGTGCTGATCCTGGCAGTGTGCGCATAATTGATTTATGAGCAACTTGTCCAGTGTGAACCGGAATATTATTAAGCAGAGCTTTTGTGTATGGGTGGTAGGGTTGGGCTAGAATTTCAGCAGTGGGTCCTGACTCCATGATTTGCCCAGAATACATAACAGACAACTTATCACACCATATTGATAAAGTGTCGAGCTCATGGCTGATCAGAAGAATGGATACACTATGGAGCTGATTTAGCTTAGTTAGTAGACGAAATATCTGCGCCTGTGTCTCAATTTCCATGGAGTTAGTTGGTTCATCAGCTATTAATAGCCTAGGTTGGTTGGCAATAGCGATGGCGATCATCACTTTTTGACATTCACCTTCCGACAGTTCCCAAGCATAGCTGGACATAATTTTTTTGGTGTTTTTGATGCCAACTTTATGCAGCCATTTTTTGGCTGTTTTCTGCTTATCGGCATTGCGTCGCCAGAAAGACAATTTTCTGTTTTCGGGCATGGCCTCAATAAGTTGATGACCTACACTAATCACAGGGTCTAAACTGCTGGATGGGTCTTGAAATATCATGGAAATTTCGCTGCCCATCAGATTGCGACGCTGCTTTGAATTCATCTCTAACAAGTTGTGCCCATCCCACAACATACGATCGGCTTTGATGGTCCAGTTATGGCCGGGGATCCCTAAGATCACTCTAGCTAATAAACTTCGGCCGGAACCAGATTCTCCAACTAAGCCATGAATTTCAGCGGGATTAATGGTCAAACTGACTCTATCTAGAGCCTTGACACGCCCATGTGGGGTATCGAGTTCAATGGTGAGGTTACGTATGTCGAGTAATGGCATAATTAGATATCAAAATTAATTATTGATCGGCGACAGTGCAGATCGTAAACCGTCGCCAACCAAGTTGATTGCAAGGACACTACACAAGATAGCAGCCCCAGGGATCGTCACCGTCCATGAGGCGGTTAGCAGGTTGTCCATTCCCTGGGATACCATGGCGCCCCATTCAGGGCTTGGGGCTTGTGCGCCTAAATTTAAATAGCCAAGTGCGGCGATATCCAGAATGGCTGCTGAGATCCCTAAGGTTGTTTGTATGATCACTGTATCCCATATGTTTGGCATGATGACATACCAAAAAATTTGAAATGGGTTGGCACCATCGAGTTTTGCCGCCGTGACATATTCTTTTTGTAATTCTTCATGAATGGCTTGATGAATAGCACGTACAAATTGGGGCGTGAGCGCAATGCCCACAGCCCAAAAAACGTTCTCTAATCCTGGCCCCATCACTGCGACCACTAATATTGCCATCAATAGCGAGGGGATCGATAACAAGGCATCGAGCATATGACTGAGAATACTGGATTTCAGCCCAGTCATCATGCCTGAAATTGAACCGATAATAAAACCAAGGATCAGTGCTGCGATAACGATGCCTAAGGCCATACCGAAGGTTAAGTGAGCGCCATGGAGCAGGCGACTGTAAATATCGCGGCCCAAGGCGTCGGTACCAAGGAAGTGCTCTACTGTGCCAGCGGGATCCCATGATGGTGCTAACAAAAGGGCGTATGGATCCTGTTGCTCCGGTGCATAAGGGGCGATAAACGGACCTAATAGGGACAGCAGCAATAAACTAACCACAATCCATAGTCCGGCAAAAGCAAACGGGTTTTCAGAAAATTTGTGCCAAAATCTTCGCAGTGGAGAGGGTATCTCATCTTCTTGGTAGATCTTAAGTTGCGGCATAAAGCTCTTTCCTGCTAAGGGGATTGATTGCCGTGTGCAGGACTTCGATCATGATACTTATAAATATAATAATCAAGGCAACGGCCAATACTCCGCCTTGGATAACGGTGTAATCCCTTTGATAGATCCCCGAGACTAACCAAGCTCCCACTCCTGGCCAAGAGAAGATGACCTCAACAAGCATGGCATAACTGGCAAAAGGTCCTAACATGAGCCCTAAGTTTTTTAGCACAGGTATTAAAGCGTTGGGTAGCGCATGACGTAGCACTATGTGGCTGGTATGTAAGCCTCTGGCTTCAGCTGCCCTAATATAGGTCTTATCCATGATTGATATAATCGCCGAGCGTGTGCTCCTCACTACTACTGTGAAAGGAAGTACCGCGAGTGTTATAGTTGGCAAGATGAGGTGGTGTATCGCATCGATAAAAGCGGAGTTTGCATAGAGTGAATCAGAAAGGAGTGTGTCGATCAGTATAAATCCTGTGACAGGCTCAATTTCATAGAGTAAGTTAAGCTGGCCGGAGATGGGTAGCCAACCAAGTTGCACCCCAAACCAGAGTGATAAGGTTAAACCTAACCAAAAAACCGGAATTGAATACCCTGTTAAGGTGATCGTCATGATGGTGTGTTGGATGATCTTGTTTTTACTCATTGACGCTAGAATGCCCAAGGGAATGCCCATGATCAGGGCTAAAAGAGCGGCAACTATGGCCAATTCAAAGGAGGCTGGTAAGACTGCCATAAGTTCATCAGCTACTGGTTTTAACGATGTCGAAGAAATACCCAAATTACCACTTAATCTTTGCTGAAGGTATGCAATAAATTGATTTAATTGATTATTATCAAGCCTGAAGTCTCGATTTGTCTGTGCTATTTGCTCGTCTGTTGGGGCATGTATGCCAGTCAATGCGTACTGTTTCTCGACGGGGAAGTGGTGTGTAGCAATAAAAAGCACAGCCAGTAACATCAAAGAAGTGGCTATAAACAGATTCATTCTGCGTAAAAGGTAGCGAGCCATTATCTTCTTTCCTCAATATTGGTCATATCTGTATGGTGATCGGCATTAAAGGAGATCCCTCCGAAGGGCGTTAGCTGGATATTTTCGATCCCTTTCTTCTTCAAAATAAGCCGGGTCGCATGGGCAAGGGGGAGCATTGGTAACTCTTGAGCAAAGAGAGCTTCGGCCTTTTGATAGAGGGCTTTACGCTCTGATCTCGATGTGATCGATTTTGCTTTAAAGAGAATATCATCTAATTCAGGGTTACACCAACGAGAGCGATTACTGTTTGAACGTACGGATGAGCAACTCAGGATCGGAGTAAAGAAGTTGTCAGGATCGCTGTTATCGGCATTCCAACCGATAAGCACAGAGTCATAGTTTTTTTGGCTTAATTTTTGGTTGAATACACTCCAATCATAACTAATGATATTAACCTTTACACCTATATCAGCCAGATCAGCCTGAATGAGTTCAGCGGTCTTATGAGGGTTAGGGTTGTATATGCGCGCGACTGGCATGGCCCAAATATCGATAGTGAGATCTTTAATGCCTGCTTCTTGTAATAATTGTATGGATTTTTTTGGGTTGTAATCTATAAGGCTTTGATTTTTATCATATGCCCAAGACATAGGAGGTAGCAGGCCAGTGGCTTCGACCGCCGTTCTTTGGTAAACCGTTCTAAGAATACCATCTCTGTCGACAGCGTGAGCCAAGGCTTTACGTACCCTGACATCATTAAACGGGGGAACTTGAGTATTAAAGGCCCAAAATGCAACATTAAACCCTGGGAGTGAATCGATTTCGAGTTCATCGTGCTCGAAAACAACAGAGAGTTCACCTGCCTTTGGCAAGGCTGAAACACTGCAATCACCAGTGATGAGTTTGGCCAGTCTGGTGGTGCTTTTAGTTGTAATATCAAACACTAACAATTCGGTAGTAGGCAGATTTTTCCAATAGTCCTCATTACGATGATAGCGAATGTAGTTATTTTTGACATATTTTACCAATTGAAAAGGTCCCGTGCCGACAGGCTGACGGTCAATTATCTCTTTTTCACCTCTCTGGGTTAAGGTGTCGGCATATTCGGCCGACAAGATAATAGCAAATCCAGAAGCTAAGTTGGCGAGGAAGGAAGCATCTTTATATTTCAAATGAAAGGCAACTTCATATTCAGATCGTTTTTCAATTGATTGGATCTGTTTATCGAAACCTATGCTTTGGAAAAATGGATATCCAGTTTTGGAGACGTGATGAAAAGGATGGGATGAATCGATAACCCTGTTGAATGAGAATAAGACATCGTCAGCATTGAAATGACGTTGAGGAGTAAATTGGCTGGTACGATGAAAATTAACGTTTTTTCGTAATTGAAATGTGTAAGTTAATTCATTGTCACTGATCTGCCAATGTGTGGCTAATGAAGGCTTTAACTGACCAGATTTTATGTCGTATTTTAACAGTCCATTGTAGATCTGTTGGGATGTAGCATCTATAGTCGTTCCTGAAGTGACCAGCTGAGGATTGAAAGATTCTGGGTTTCCCTCAGAGCAGTAGACGATACCTGGCGGGACCTGCTTTGGGCCACAAGCTGCAAGTAAAACATAGATGCAGGTTATGCTAGGGTATAAAGACAGACGCTTAAGCAATACTCTCATCGACAGATCAATTTTTTAGGACTTTGATATCTATTTTAGCAGTGCTGATCGCCGATGAGCAATGAACATATGTTATTAATGCATATTAAGTTTTATCGAGTAAGTTGTATTTTTTTAAAATCCCCCGTAATTGATGGTAACTTAAGTTTAAAAGCTCAGCGGTTTTCTTTTGATTAAATTGCCCAGCCGTTAGTGCCTGCTTTAATAATGTGACTTCTAAACCTTCACAATGCTCTTTAAAATCAATGGGGAAATTAATTTTTTCACTGTTAGTTTCAGTGGGACTGGAACCGTCAGGCACTATGTCACTGCTGCTAACTGGAATATGACTGCTAGCCAGCTGTTGTCTGTCGCGAGTTTTTACTCTTGTTACCGGGCGATAGGGGGATGCAAAGGGATCCACCACGATGTTGGTGATAGGCTCTTCGGAATCCAGATTGCGGTAAACACTTCTCTCCACCACATTTTTAAGTTCTCGTATATTACCAGGCCAGTTATGATCCATCAGTTGTTGTGTTGCTCTGGGGTTAAAACCGGGGAAAAGCTGATGCTTTAGTTGCCTTGCCATTCCGATAGCGAAGTATTCGGCTAAGGTCATAATATCTTCCTGCCGGTGACGCAGAGGTGGCAAAGTGATCACATCAAATGCCAATCTATCCAATAAGTCAGCCCTGAATTCACCCGCATCGGCTAAAGAGGGAAGATCTTCGTTAGCAGCGCAGATTAGCCTGACATCTGTTCGTATTGTTTTACTGCCCCCTACGCGCTCAAATTCACCGTACTCTATTACGCGAAGCAATTTTTCTTGGACCAGCCCTGAAGTATTAGCAAGTTCATCGAGAAACAAACTACCGCCATCAGCACGCTCAAACCGGCCCTCATGTTTCTTATTTGCACCAGTAAAAGCGCCAGCATCATGGCCAAAGAGCTCACTTTCGAGTAAGTTTTCACTTAGTGAAGAGCAATTAAGTTTAATAAAGCTTTGCTCCCAACGTGCAGACAAAAAATGAAGTCTCTCTGCAATTAGCTCTTTACCTGTACCACGTTCACCGATGATAAGGACGGGCTTAGACAGGGGGGCGATTTGAGAAACATGCTCCAATACTTCGAGGAGTGCATTTGATTGGCCGATAAGATTATCTTGCTGAAATTGATTTGCCACAGTAAGTTTTAGTCTTTAACGCTAATAGTTGGTGAAAATAATAATAAGACTCTCTGTTGTGAAAAGAAAGAAAAAGTTAATATATTGGCTAAGTGGCTGTATTTTACGCTGTATATAAAGTTGGCACAAAAAATGTATTAATATCTTCGCAACCTACGTTAATTTAAGGATAGTATTATGGGTATTTTCTCTCGCTTTGCAGATATTATAAATTCAAATATCTCTTCATTACTGGATAAAGCTGAAGATCCAGAAAAAATGGTTCGCTTGATTATTCAAGAGATGGAAGACACTTTAGTAGAAGTTCGCTCTACATCGGCTAAAGTATTAGCCGAGAAAAAAGAGATAATCCGTCGTATTACTAAGGTGCAGGAGCAGGTTCTCGACTGGGAGGCTAAAGCCGAGCTTGCATTGTCGAAAGATCGTGAAGACCTTGCTAAGGCTGCTCTGATTGAAAAGCAGAAGGCCAGTGAACTTGCCGATACCTTAACCCAAGAGCTTGTGGTTGTTGAAGAGCAGATTTCTCGATTAAAAGAAGAGGTTAACTTGCTTCAGCAGAAGCTAGCTGATGCTAAGGCTCGCCAGAAAACGATCATTATGCGTAAGCAGACAGCTTCTTCACGCTTAGAAGTGAAGAAGCAACTTGACTCTAGCAAGATAGATAACGCCATGAGTAAGTTTGAGCAGTATGAGCGCCGTGTAGAGGGTCTTGAATCACAAGTTGATGCTTATGACCTCGGCAATAAGAAAAGTTTAAGTGATGAGTTTGCTGCACTGGAAGCTGAAGATTCTGTTAATGCCGAGCTTGAGGCATTAAAAGCTAAAATAAAGAGCAAAAAGGCAAAGTCTAAAGCAAAATAATTTCAATTCAGAGGTGAGTTATGAACATGGATATTTTAATTGCCCCTATTATTATTTTTTTGATAATAGTGGCTCCCATTTGGCTGGTTCTTCACTACCGCAGCAAACGTCAGGTGAACCAGGGACTTACTGAAGAAGAGTATTCACAGCTTAATGAACTGATAGGAAGAGCCGATAAAATGGCTCGACGAATCGATACATTGGAAGCGATTTTAGACAGTGAATCACCACAGTGGAGGGCGCGTAATGAATAATTCTGACTACAGACAGTGGCTGGCTTTAATCGGCGAGACAAACCCTTTAACGCGGAGGTATTGAAATGAGTGATGTTAGAGGGCGTACCTTATATCGCATGCCTCAATCTGGTAAAATAGCTGGGGTTTGTTCGGGCATCGCAGACTATTTCGGCTTTGAAACTTGGCTAGTAAGAGTCGTCGCCGCTTCAATATTTCTTTTAGGTGGCTCAGGTATTGTGTTTATCATCTATGTTTTACTTTGGATGATATTAGATGTTAAACCCTGTATCGGGAAAAATAATAAAACGCATAAGGATATAGAAATAAAGAAGAAGATTTGGCAATCTGGTGAGCCTGCGAAGCTGGCTCTACGTGATGTAAACTCTCAATTTAGAAGTTTAGAAATCAAGCTTCAAAAATTGGAACGCCATGTCACTTCGGACAGTTTCGACTTGAGACAAGAGATCAATAACCTCTAATTTTTTAAAGGGTGGCATAGTCGCCCACATAACTTTAAGTGCAGGCTATGGGTAATATTAAGCGCTCTTTATCTAAATTAGGCAAAAAAATCAGTCATAAAACTCAATCATTTGCCCATAGAGCTTCAGACAGAAATATTAGATTAGCAGTCACTGGCCTCTCAGGTTCAGGGAAAACAGCTTTTATCACAGGCCTTGTTAATCAACTTCTTAACGCGGGTCTTACAGGAAAAAGTAATGACCTTCCTTTATGGCAAGTCACCAGAGACGAACGTTTGTATGGTGTTAAACGTACGCTTCAGCCAGATTTGACCGTGGCAAGTTTTGACTATGAGCTAGGGATGAATGCCTTAAAGCAATCTGTTCCCCAGTGGCCAGAATCGACGCGTAATATTAGTGAACTCAGGTTAACCCTTAAATATCAGCCTAGCCAAGGCATATTGGCTAAGCTGACTGACAGCGCTAGCCTGTATTTGGATATTATTGACTATCCGGGTGAGTGGCTACTCGACCTGCCTATGCTCAAACAAAACTATGGGCACTGGTCTATGTCTCAGGCGTTGCGTAAGCCTATACTGGCTAAGTCACAATATTATCCAGATTTTGTCGTGGCTTTGGACTCACTGAACCTCGACTCTTGTGCAGACGAAGCCGAGTTAAAGCATATCGCTGAACTATATCGGAAAGTATTGGTGGATTGCGTGCATCAACACGGTTTTTATTATGCTCAGCCTGGTCGGTTACTCCTTCCTGGAGAATTTTATGGTTCACCTGTTTTGGCTTTTTTCCCTCTGATCAATACATCTGAAGATGTTCGGGAACGTCTTGAAAATACTTCGCCCAATTCGACTTATCAAGTGTTGAGAACGCGGTATAAAGAGTATCAGGACAAGGTGATAACCCCCTTCTACAAAAACTATTTTTCCACCTTTGATCGTCAGTTACTACTGGTTGATTGTTTTACGCCGTTAAACAGAGGCAAGGAGCAGTTCGACGATATGACTCAGGCCCTCAATGGCATCATGGAGAGCTTTAAGTTTGGTCAATCTAATCTATTGAAACGACTATTTTCACCCAGGATCGACAAATTACTTTTTGCGGCGAGTAAGATTGATCATATTACTCGGGATCAACAGGGAAATGTGTTGTCATTGCTGACCCAACTGATTAAACAGAGTCAAAAACAGGCCAAATTCGAAGGGTGTGATATCGAGATAATGGCAATTAGTGCAATTAAAGCTACCCAGCACGGTATGATCAAAACAGGTAAAGGGGAAGTTGAAGTTGTTAAAGGTGTCAGTTTAACTGAGAGAAAACCCATTACTCTATTTCCAGGAGAAGTGCCAAAATCATTGCCAGGGTCTAATTTTTGGCAGTCTCAGGGTTTTGAGTTTACTAATTTCGCGCCACCGAACTATGATCCTCAATCCGATGGAGCTGATTTTGAACATGTACGCTTAGATCACTTGCTGCAATTTTTGCTCGGTGACAAACTCAAATAATCGGCGCTTAAGAGGAACATATGAAAAATAAACAAGCTGCCTATTCGCAAGAGAATGTGAAAAGCGCCGAAAGTGAGACTGAAAGTACCATCAAACAGAAACAAGTATTCAAATATGTAGCGGGTGAAGAAGAACCCCATTTACGTGAAGCTCAGCGATTCGAAGAGCAAACTCAATTTATAGAGACTCCGCTAGATAGCACGGGTGAGTTCTCGACCGACGAAGCCATAGACAATAAGCTTATGTCCAGCTTTTTTGAGTCTAGCGAACTTGTTAAAAAATCACTTAGTCGGTCCCCAAAAAAATCTAAGTCAGTGCTTGCCATGCTTATCATCATGGGACTTATCGGCCTTGTGATCACAGAGACAATACTGGGACTGAGAGACGCCTGGCTACAGAGTCCTTGGTTATTTGTTTTATACACCAGTGTGACTCTGCTAGTCGCTTTGTGGGCGGGTAAAATTATATTTCAAGAGTGGCGTCTGTTGGCCAGACTCAAGTCGGTGCAAGAGGCACAATATACTGGGGATAGGCTCGCTCAAAGTATGCAGCTGGGTGAAGCCGATAAATTTATCGGTAATATCATCACTAATCTACCAGAAGGAATCGATTTTTCTAAGTATCATGATTCTAGCAGAGATGGACATAACGATGCTGAGAAACTGATCTTATTTGATGATATTATATTGAGTGATAGAGATAAGGTGGCTAAGAAAATTGTTCGTCGCTTTGCTCAAGAATCGGCGCTGTTATTAGCGGCAAGCCCACTGGCAATACTCGATATGGCCATTATTCTATGGCGAAATCAACGTATGATAGTCAACATTGCAGATTGCTATGGTATTCCATTGGGTTACTGGAGCCGTATCAAGTTGATAAGGGGGGTGATCACTAACATCATCTATGCGGGTACCAGTGAAATAGCTACTGATCTTGGGACTCAATTACTTTCTGTTGAGATGTCCGGTAAGTTGTCTGCCCGTCTTGGGCAAGGGTTAGGGGGGGGGCTACTGACTGCACGTCTTGGCTATCAAGCGATGGCACTGTGTAGACCTCTCTCCTTTAAAGAGGCTTCCAAGCCTAGGCTTTCAGCAATTCATAAAGAATTGTTGTTAGATCTTAAAGAATTATACTCTTCTGTGTTGAATGGCAAGCTTAAATAAAAAGCCGAATGTAATAAAGGTGTTACATCTTAATTTTGATTGTTTATTTTCCGTTGTTTACTCAAATTAAAATCAGGGTACATAGTTAAATAACTATGGTCCGTAACGCAGCATAAATCACTTTTAAACCCACTCTATGGGAGAGCCTGAGCAAATCCACTTCTGTGTTGCTCTTTTGAAAGAAGTGGCTTATAAGGACCCCCATTATTTCAACAATGCCCTTGAATTGGACTTGCTCAGTATGCTCTGAAACCTGCACTTTGAAGCAGAACGGATATATAACGCTACAATTAGTAATTTATAAAAAAAACCGCATCATGCTTTTGCATAATGCGGCTTTACTACAGACTAAAGCCTAGAAAGTCCAGAAAGTATGAGCAACAACGTATAGGACTAACATGCTGACAAAGTTAATAATCACCCCGGCCCGCATCATTTCAGATTGTTTGATAAAACCTGAGCCGTAAACGATGGCGTTAGGGGGCGTTGCAACTGGCAACATGAAGGCACAAGAGGCTGCAATACCAATAAGCACCGATATCATGATAGGAGATAAGCCCAGTGGTTCGGCAATGGCTGCAAATACAGGTACCAATAATGCGGCACTGGCTGTATTACTTGCAAACTCGGTGAGCATTATTACAAAGAAGATGATTGCTAAGGTAAATATTGCCAGATGGGTGTTACCAAAAATATCAGTAACCAAATGTGCCAGAAATACACTGGTGCCCGTAGCTTTTAAAATGGCACTTAATGTTAAACCACCTCCAAACAAGAGCAAGACACCCCAGTCTGTGGTGCGTTCTATTTTCTTCCATTCTACCAGACCAAGACCCGCTAAGGTAACGACTGCACCCAGTGCTACTATAGTATCAAATTTACCGATACCTCCAAGTGCTTGAGAGAGCGGCTTACTGAATATCCAGCAGCAGACTGTGCTAATGAAAACCACTAGCGTTAATTTTCCCTGAAAACTCAGCTTAGTATCAGAGGTCGGTATTTTGCATATGACTGAAAGATTAGGTTTGAGAAACAGATATAGAGCTATCAGCATGGTTGGCAGCATCAACGCGACAGTAATCAAGCCAAATTCAAGCCACTCACTGAAATTTAAACCGACTTGTGCGGCGGCAATGGCATTAGGTGGACTACCGACTAAAGTCCCTATCCCACCGATATTCGCCGAGTAGGCAATGCCCAGAAGCATAAATAGATATGTTTGTTTATGCTCTTTGAAATCCAACTGATTTAAAATTCCTAGTGCCAGAGGTAGCATCATGGCAGCAGTTGCTGTATTGCTTATCCACATGGAGAGAAAAGCTGTTATCCCAAAAAGAAATAAACAGGCCAAGCTGAGTTTTCCCTTCGAGGCGATTAACACCTTTTGTGCTATGAGCTTATCTATTCCTTGATGGTTCAAGGCCGCTGCTAGCACAAATCCACCGAAGAAAAGATATATAATGGGATTGGCAAAGTTACTCATTGCTTCTTTGGTTTCAAACACGCCCAATACCACGCCAATGATAGGGATCATTATTGCGGTGATAGTGATATGAACGGCTTCAGTTAGCCATAAAATTGCCACGAAAACTAGAATTGATAACCCGGTATTAACGTTGTCTTCAAAAGGAAGAAAGTGATACATGAGGATAAAAAGTACTACATCGGCGAATAATATGATCAATTTTCTCTGTGGGGACCTACCCCCCCCCTTTAAGTCATTTATATCTTTGTTGATTTGTTCCATTTAAGTTTGATTTCCTTTTCACTATTTTGTTTAATACACAATAACCTAGCGGAAGAACTTGGCATAATAATTTGTGTTGTATCTTTGTTACACCACACTGACTCTCTAGAGGGATGGAAGTAGCGTTTTATTCATTAACGTGATGGATCTTACGCTGTAATGATCGAAAATGATGTGTTTGAATTTCAAATATACTCTTGTCTTCTTAAAAGCTTGTTGAAATTAAAAAAATTACAACTCTAAGTTGTGACGCGCGTCACATTCAGGTTGTCGATATTTGTTGGAAGGTCGATTAATTGCAGGAAATGTTATTTTGATCTACATTTATAGAGTGGCTATGGAGTAATACTAATCGGTATAAAGGATTAAAAAGCTACATATCAACGGGATAATACTTAATATGGAGTTATTTATGAAAAGTATACTGGTATCTGCAACCTTGATGGCTGCACTATTTTCACTTAACGTTTACGCTGGTGAAGTTTCCAATCAGTCGAAAGTGGACCTTAAAAATGAAAGTTTGCATCAGGTTCAATCACTAAATATCAATATTAACACAGCTTCAGTAGAGCAATTAGTTTTATTGGAGGGAATAGGTGAATCAAAAGCGAAAGCGATTGTTGCATATAGAGAGAGCAATGGCATGTTTAAGATGATAGACGACCTCACTAATGTGAAGGGGGTCGGGCTTAAGCTTGTCGAGAAAAATAGGGAAAATTTGAGCTTGTAGCTTTTCTCTGTTGATTTTCTGTTTATAGAAACAGCAGTCAGTCGTCAACGCTAAGATAGTTGTTGTTTAGGACTTGATTGCTTGTCGGGCTTAGTAGATAATGCTCGCCGTTCTATGAGGTGTTTTACTCAAAGAAAACAATGGTGACCTTAGGGTCCCCTCGCAATGATAACTTGTGAATTCGGCCAGGCCTGGAAGGGAGCAACCGCAGCAAGTGACTTATGTGCCGGGGTGTGGCTCTAGGGGAACCTCCAATATAAAAATATCCCAGTACATCAATAAATTACGTCTTAACCTAGATAAGAGATATCTTCTCTAATTTCAGTGTGTTTTATTAATATATTCTATTGGTCAATATGACTTAAATTAACTTTTATCAGTTATTTTTTATGTTAATTAGCCTTAGTCAATTTTTTCAACTTTTCTAATGCTGTTTGAATTTCAGATAGTCTTCCGTCACTCATCGAGTAAACCTTCATCGGACAAGAGTTCCATCAGCAGGACTTCATAATAGTTTCGAATTTATAATTGCATGAACTGGGAATACAAAAACGCCAGCAAATTGTGCTGGCGTGTGAACAATTGAACGATAGAGACATTCGCTTTATAACTGCTGAATAGCCCAGCTCATAAACTCTTTACGTGTTTTATCATCGGCCTGAAGCCACCAATACTGCAACATCTGTTGAGCATGTTGGTCCTTATTGGTTTCATTAACATTTGCGGGAACAAATGGCATAGTATTAACAGTAGCAGGTATACCTACTGGAGTCGTTGTAGCACTTGTCGAGGTAGAAATCCCCGCACTGCTTGTAGCCGCTACCGTTATAGCCTCTATATTTTGATTATTTCCGCCGCCAAATAGACTTGTCATGAAGGAGCTTTCGATGAAGTCTGTTTGAGTGACTTCATAGCTTACTGCGCCCTGATCACTGCGGGTGATTAGCACCTGTGGAGATTTAGCGAAAGATTTAGGTCGTTTTACGATATCTCCATCGGCGGATTTCAATGTGTACTTATGATCACCATCGACTGCAAGGGTAATAATAAATGGAGATGACTTGACGAAGCTATCACCGTCACTGAAGTCATCTGGAACCAGATCGTGGTAACGGATCGCAATTTTGTGGGTGCCTTGGCTTAATTCCAGATCTGCCTTATGGCTGAATAAGCTGTTGTCAACTTTCTTACCGTCGATGGCTAGAAATTCAAATGACATTGGGATATTCAAATTAGCGGCTAGAGCTGAGGATGAACCCAATAGAGTCAAAATTGCAATAATAAATATGTGTGATTTCATTGTTACTCCTTAACGATTAAAATTTTTATAGGTTTGAGAGAATGGTCGCTCAAACGCTTGGATACGATCTTCTATATAGCTTATGGCCTGGCGACACTTTCCTAGTCGTCGATGAACCAAAAGGACCTCATTTTGTATGTGTATTTTATCTGCACTACGACAGTTATCCAATTTTGATTGCAAGGTTATAATTTGTTGTTCAAATTTACTCACCCAATCGAGATGTTTGTTGAGTTCCGCATACCGTTGATGGCTATTATGCATGACTTCTGCTGCGATCCAATTGAAACCACTCTCATTATGGGACTTATTCCTACGCCTCATTGCTTGAGCAACTCGAAAAGCCCTTTGCTGCGATGCCGATTCAGCCCCTAATGAAGTGGTATTTAGCGCTCTTCTGAGTGCAGTAAACCTGTCTTGGATACGTTCACAGCTCAAGGCAATGGTTTCAATTGATATGTTTCTTTCTATTAGCTTACCTAGCTGCTTAATATTCTTGTTTATCTGTTCTATACAGGGCGACAGTTTTGCTCCGGATTGAATAAATAATTCGTCATTAAATCTGTCGGTATTCTGAAGCAGTTTTTGTTCTCTTTTGGGTAAATTAGTATCGTGTTGAAGCACATCTTGTTCGAGTTGCTTCAACTGGATTGATAATTGCCTTAAGAGCTGATTTGTATTCATACCCATGCATCCCAAGCTAACTTTGTTGCGATCAACAATACCAGAGTGATAAATGTGGGTCTGATAAACTGCACACCGAATTTTATTGCTGTTCTTGCGCCGACAAAGGAACCTAGCATCATACATAGACCCATTGAAAGACCGATGATGACATTCACTTGTCCAAGTGTGATAAAGATCACTAAAGAGGTGAGGTTACTGGTGAATGTCATTGCTCGGGCTAAACCGCAACTGTGAAGCAGAGGCAGTTTATAGTAAGTGGTACTGGTTATGGTCCAGAATGCACCTGTACCAGGTCCGGCGAAGCCATCATAGAATCCAAGTGGAAATCCTTGTCGCCATTGTTTTATGTTAGATGCTGGTTTTTTAAGGGAGGTGAATGTACTACTGCCCATTGCATTGGGTTTGAGTAATGTGTAAATAGCAATAATTATGATTATTAATGGAAGTAGTTTCTCCAACCAATAGCTATCGATAAGATAGACAAAGAAGGTGCCAGAAACCGCGCCAATAAAAGTGGCTATAAAGGTGTGGTACCACAAGTGGGGCGTGAACAGGTTTTGTTTATAATAGGTATACGCTGCCGTAGATGAGCCAAAGCATGCGGCTAATTTATTGGTACCCAATGCCGTATGGGGATTGATACCTACTGTGAGGAGGGCCGGAATAGACAGTAGGCCTCCACCTCCCGCGATGGCATCAATGAAACCCGCGAGTAAGCCGATCCCAGCTAAAATGGACCAAGTGTTAGGCTCAAGCAGTAAATCCAAAAATAAATCCTATTCAATTACACGTCTAAAAGGGGGAAGCGCATCGAGCAGTGATTTCCCATATCGTTTGGTGACTAAACGCCGATCTAAAATAGTGATGCGTCCATAGTCTTGCTCTTTGCGTAGTAATCTACCACAACTCTGTATCAATTTGCGCGAAGCATCGGGGATCGTCAGTTGCATGAAGGGATTTCCACCTTTAATCTTGATATATTCCGCATGAGCCTGCTCGACGGGAGAGGTGGGCACCGCGAAAGGAAGTTTTGTGATGATCAGGTTAGTCAGGTAGTCGCCTGGTAGGTCTAAGCCTTCAGAGAAGCTACCTGTGCCAAATATGATGCTAGGTTCATCGTTATCGCATTTTTTCTTGTGGGCCGATAAAATTTCTTGCCTGGAGAGGGTACCCTGAATAAGTAATCCTGTTTTAATCTTACTCTCAACCATAGCGACGACTTTCTCCATTTGCCAATAAGATGCAAATAACACTAAGGTGGCCATTTCTCCTTCTATAAGGGCCAAAATCTGTTTGGCAAGCTCTTCGGTGAATTTTTCATCTGTGGGCTCATAGTTCATCCGAGGCAGAAATAGGGTCGCATTTTTTTCAA
This sequence comes from Shewanella sp., assembly GCA_037132815.1. Lineage (GTDB taxonomy): Bacteria > Pseudomonadota > Gammaproteobacteria > Enterobacterales > Shewanellaceae > Shewanella. The sequence goes on along the minus strand of JBAHZX010000157.1, from coordinate 14,806 downwards.
AATTAAAGGGCGAGTCCATGGTGAGAAAGCGACTACCGTCGTTGAGAGATAAGCCCACTTGATGGGTGAAATGATTAAAATTATTTAGCGCTCGTAATGTCGCGCTGCAAAGTACTACTCCAGCGGCCTTGTCCCAAAGTAGCCTATCTAACATGTAGCCAACTTCGATGGGAGATGCGCTAAATAGGTAATCGGTCTGTTTACCGGTTAATATTTCAACCCAACGTGCCATAGGAGCACCTTTGGAGGGATCTTCCTTAGCCATCATTTTCCATAGTTTTTGTAAATTTTCCAGCTTCTGCAACATGAAGCCTGTTTCTGTGAGTAGTTGCTCGGCTTGGTGCTTTGGAATATCACCATCTTTTATGGCTTCATTGAGTAAAACTAACATTTTATTGAACTGCTTGAGGGCCGTTGTCGACACTGTGGCTAAGTTCTCAGCTTGAATAAGTAAGGCTTGGGGTAACTTGCCATGCTCGAAGCGTAAACGATTCTCAGGGTTATCGAACCTGTGTGTTTGGCTATCACAAAAATGGGTTATCTGGGTAAGTAGACCGGTAAGGTCGGTTATATGGTTCTGCATTGCTTGCACCGGAGCGATGATGTAATTACTCTTTATTTGACTTTGTAACTTGGTACAGGTTTTCTCTATTTTCTCTAGCCAGTCGACTGCGCCCTTGAGTGTGGTTTGTGCGCTGGAGAAATCTCTGGCAACCATAGGAAGGTGGTGAGCCTCATCTATGATGTAATACAGGTCTTCTGGATTAGGCAGGATGACTCCACCGCCTAATTCCAGATCGGCAAACAATAGGCTGTGGTTTGCAATTAAAACATCCCAATTATCGATATTTTCACGTGCTTTATGGAATGGACAATTCCTGTGGCTGGCGAGCTGTCTGTGACAGCTGTGCTTATCGCAAGCTATCTGTTGCCATAGATGGTCGGGGAGTTGTTTTTCTAAGGTGTCTCGTTCGCCGTTCCATTTACCTTCATGATACAGCTTTAATAATCTTTGCAGTTGCTTGATCTGGCTATTGTCGGGCTTGGTCTGCCACATTGCCATTTGAGTACCGTTATCGGCACCGATTAACATTTCTAATTTAGACAGACAAGCATAGCGCTGCCGACCTTTCACTAAACCAAAGCTAAAATTCAACTCAGATTGCTGTAAAAAGAAGGGCAGATCCTTGTGTAATAGTTGCTCTTGTAATGCAACCGTCGCAGTGGCGATACAGACTTTCTTGTTACTGGCCAGTGCTAATGGGATAGAGCCTAAAATATACGCTAATGATTTACCTATACCAGTGCCAGCTTCGATCACAATGATGCGCCTGTGTTTATCGTATTCACCAGCTAAGGTTTTAGATATTTCGGCGACGATGTAGTTTTGCTCACGCCTTGGGTGAAAGTTAGGCAAGGAGTTTGCGATACTTTTATATATAGAGCGGATCTGTGTTTTTACGTCGTCCGATAGCATAGGTATCTAAACAAGAGAAATAGAGCTGTACATAATAACAGTGATTGCATAGCCTTAACTACACTAATTTTATATTATTGAGTTAAATGTGATCCTATTTTCATCGAGTTTCTGTTTTGGATAGACAAATTATGCCTGTAGAGCCCCTGTCAGCGTCGAGAATAGCTTCATCGGTAAATGGGCGGATTCTTTCTCGCCATACGGTGCAGCATTTGGGTAAGGCTTGGTTGCACTATTATATTAAAACGGCCGATGGTCCCGTATTAGTCAAGGTGCCTAAAGCTGAATATATGTGTTTTTGTGCAACAAAAGATCTGCCGCAGTTGCAAGCATTACCTGAATTGGCAAAATTACGCATGGTGGAGTTGTCACTTAAAAATTTTAATAGTGATCCTGTGACGGCCATTTATGTCAATTCATCACAGGTCATGAGACATGTAATAAGAGCCGCTATCGATCTCGGTATTCCTTTGTTTGAAACAGATATTCGTCCTGAACACAGGTATTTAATAGAAAGATACATCGCGCTGGATGTGGAGTTTATTGGTCAATTTGAGCCTCAGGTAAAAGGAACTCTGACCCGATTTATCGCGACACGAGCGAGAAAGAGTCAAGTCAATATCGAGCTTAAAGTGATATCTTTGGATTTTGAATGCAGTATGTCGGGAGAGCTTTATTCGGTTGGTCTATATGGCGTAAATAACGCTGAGTCATATAGTAAAGTCATTATGGTCTCTGATTGTGAGGCTCAGAGAAAAGGGGAGGGGCCTGAATATATTGAGTGGGTAAATAGCGAAATTGCCTTGATTTATGCGTTAATTGATTGGTTTGTCGATTATGACCCTGACATTATTATAGGTTGGGCCGTGGTGACGTTCGATTTGGCGCTTGTCTATAGAAGATCAAAATTACATGGTATCAAGCTAGCAATCGGTAGGGGAGGCACCGAATTGGGCTGGAAGGTTCAGGATAAATACCGCCCAGAGACGCTGTCGCTGCCAGGTAGAGTCGTGCTAGATGGAATCGATTGGCTTAAGGCTGCATTTTATTGTTTTGATAGTTTCTCATTAGAATCGGTGTCACGAGCATTGCTCGAAGAGGGAAAGGCACTGCCCAGTGGTAAGAAGGGAGTTCAAAACCGAGGGGAGGAGATCACTGAACTTTTTCATAACAATAAAACTGCGCTTGCCCACTATAATTTAACGGACTGTCGCTTAGTTTGGGATATTTTCAAGAAAACCCAGTTATTTGAATTTACCTTAGAACGTTCTCGACTGACGGGATTAGAACTCGGCAGAGTTGGTGCCTCAGTCGCCGCATTCAACAACTTATACTTGCCTCATCTGCATAGAGCAGGTTTCGTGGCCCCTGCTATGGCAACAAGCCAAGGGCTAGAAAGTCCGGGTGGCTATGTGATGGATTCACTCCCTGGCCTTTATAAACATATTTTAGTGCTCGACTTTAAAAGCCTTTACCCTTCTATCATCAGAACCTTCCTCATCGATCCTAAAGGCCTTATCAAAGGGCTATCGGAACCCGATGCCGATAATGTCGAGGGTTTCTTGGGAGCCCAATTTAGCCGAGAATCACCGATATTACCTGAATTAATTAAAACCCTCTCGGAGCATAGAGAAGAAGCGAAGATAAAGAAAAATGCACCATTGTCACAGGCTATTAAGATTATTATGAACTCTCTCTACGGCGTATTAGGTTCTCGTGGTTGTGTATTTCATGATGCCAGACTGGCGAGTTCTATTACCCTAAGGGGTCATCAAATAATGAAACAGACAAGAGCTTGGATTGAGGAGCTAGGCTATCAGGTCATCTATGGCGATACCGATTCAACCTTTGTTTGGTTGGGGCAAAACCCGACAGATATTGATGTCGATAAGATAGGTGATGCACTAGTTAAAATGGTTAATACCAGATGGAAACATAAGTTAGATAAAGAGATGAAGATAGCGTGTTATTTAGAGTTGGAATTTGAATGCCATTATGAGCAATTTTTTATGCCAACTCTAAGAGGTTCTAGTAAAGGGTCTAAGAAACGTTACGTCGGTGTCCTTAAGAATGATAAAGAGCAACTAGAGTTAGTTTTTAAAGGAATGGAGCAAGTACGCAGTGACTGGAGCCCGCTGGCTAGACGAATACAAGCAGAACTTTATTACCGTTTATTTTCTAAACAAGATGTGATGATCTTTTTGCAGGAGGTGATCAATGACTTGATGCAAGGAAAGCTAGATAAAGAACTTATCTTTAGCAAACGTCTCCGTAGGGACATTGCTGATTATACGGCTAAGTCATCTCCACATGTGAAGGCTGCTAAAATGATGTGTGATTTTTCAGGCTCTGAACGTTTCTCAAAGAGGGGGACTAAAGTTGAGTACCTTATGACACTTAACGGTGCTGAACCAGTTCAGTATCGCCAGTCTGCTATTGATTATCATTATTATCTAACGAAACAACTGGCACCCATTGCTGAACCTGTTTTGAGTCTACTTAATCAACGTTTCTCAGATATTGCTTTTAAACAGATGTCGTTGATTTAGTAAATTTATTTTAAAATCCACCTGTTTTTATTGAACTTTTTAAATTGTTATAATGATAATGATAATGAATAAGCTGTTTTTTGTAATTATTGGATTTGTTCGATTCATCATTGTTTACTAATATCAGCTGTAATTAGAATGGAGTTGAACAATAAAATGACAAAAAACTCACCCAGTAGACGGAAAATATATAGGTTAGATTCCAGATGAAAAAACCTTTGTAGCGTCGGTATTGCATTCGATACTACATGTGAATATAAGCTGACTATTTATCTTATTTTAAATGCCCTATTTGGGCATTTTTTATGTCCATAGAAAATATCGTTTCGAGAATTAACCTTACCTAGTTAACAATTTATTAATAAATGTATGTGACTTAGTATTATTTGCAAGTTATTAAAAATATTACTGTGCTTGCAGATTCTTCATCTTGAAGTTATAGATTGGTAAAGATACCGACAAACCTATATATCTTATTGTTTTAATTGATAAGTATTAATTAAAAATATCACCATTTTGTTGATTAATTCTTTTTGTAGCTAGTCATGTTGCTTCAACTATTTAAAGGGTGTAAATCAGCGTTCAAACTTCATATGTACATTAATTAATCAATAAAACCACCAAAAAGAAAATATTTGTGAAAGTAAATGCTGAATTGCTGAATTGCTGATTAAATGTTTAATTTGTGGTTTTATTCGCCCGAAAGCACACTCATGTAACTATTTGAGTTTTGTTTTGATACATCTAAAAATATAAAAATATAAAAAATAAAAGTCCAGGGAGAAACAACATGTACAAGAATAGCTTTATAGCTAAATCAGTGCGTTTCGCACTAATTAGTGGAGCTGCAGCTGCAGCCTTTGCGACACCTACAGTATTTGCTGCTGATGAAGATTCTGTCGAACGAATTTCAGTAACAGGTTCACGGATTAAAAGAACGGATTTAGAAACGTCATCACCCATTCATGTTATGTCTGCCGAGCAGATTAAGATGAGTGGTTTCACCAATATTGAAGATATTCTTAATCAACTGCCGCAACTAGAAACTGCAAGTAACGCTTTCGAAGCTAATGGAGCTTCTGGTACAGCATCACTTGACCTTCGAGGCCTAGGAAGTAACAGAACGCTTGTTTTGATCAATGGTAGAAGAATGCAAGCTGGTAGTATTACATCCCAGGTTGCGGACATTAACCAAATTCCTGCTTCATTAATTAAGCGAGTCGAAATAATGACAGGTGGTGCCGGTGCTGTGTATGGTGCAGATGCTGTTGCTGGTGTCGTAAACTTTATTATGGATGATGATTTTGATGGGATTTCTATTAATGTAGGAGCTTCTGGGTATCAACATGATAATGATAATGGTTATATTCAAGGATTGATGGATGATAAAGATTTTGACTATCCTTCAGGTAACTCAGGAGTCGATGGTAAAACCTTTAATATAGATTTGGCGATAGGTAGTGATTTTGCTGATGGTAAAGGCCATGCAGTCGCATACGCAGTATGGCGTAGGAATGATGAGTTGCTTCAAGGTGAACGAGATTATTCATCTTGTGCATTAAATGGCTCACAATCAGCATGTGGCGGTTCGTCAAATACCCCTCTGGCTCATTTTGATATATTCCCTGTTGTAGATGGTGAAGTTGATTATAGTCAAGAGTTTTGGGGATATACCGATCCCGATGGTAATGGCTTTAGAGCAGATGATGGTTACCGCTATAACTATGCGCCAGTTAATCACTTCATGCGACCGACTGAACGTATATCTGTAGGCTCGTTCGTTAATTATGAAATAAATGATTATGCAAGACCTTATGTTGAGTTGTCTTTCATGCAAAACAGGACTTCGGGTCAAATTGCAGAATCCGGTACTTTCTTCAATGAAGAGTACCTGATGGATTATAATAATCCTCTATTAACAGATCTACAGGTTCAACAGTTACAAACATTGTTTAATCAAACTGATGATGACCAGTTTGTCGCTTATATCGGTAAACGTAATGTTGAAGGTGGACCGAGAGAAAATAATCTAGAGCATAACTCTTATCGTATCCTTCTAGGTATGGAGGGTGATATTAATGATTCTTGGACTTATGATATCAGTTATAATTATTCGGCAACTTCCTCTTCATCTGTCTATAAAAATGATTTACTTTCTACGAAAATTGCCGAAAGAGTTGGTGCAGTAGACACTGAATGTGTCGAAGCCGATGGTTGTCTTTATTATAATGTTTTTGAGCCCGGTGGCGTTACCGCTGAGCAAGCAGCACAACTGGCTGGTGTAGGTACTCAGACGGGCTTAGTGACACAAATAATCTATAGCGGCTATGTCACTGGTGATATAGGAGTCTCAATTCCGTCTGCTTCTGATCCTATTGCGATGGTATTTGGTTTCGAGCGTCGTGAGCAAGATTATGAAAGAACTTCAGATACTATATATGAAGAAGGTCTACTACTTGGTCAAGGAGGCCCCAATACTAGCCTTTCAGGTGCGATCGATGTGAATGAAATTTTCACCGAGGTACAAATCCCAGTATTAGATAACCTTTCATTTGATTTAGGTGCCCGTTATTCTGATTATTCAACCACAGGTGGAGACTGGACTTATAAAGTGGGTGCTGATTATACCTTGGCCGATGCATATATGTTCCGTGCTAGTTTCAATCGTGCAGTAAGAGCACCAAACGTCAGTGAGTTATTTGATTCGCAAAGTATTGCTTTATGGTCTGGCGCCGACGGCTGTGCTCCTGACGAAGATGGTATCATCGTTTTCTCTCAAAGTGAGTGTGCCAATACAGGTGTAACAGCTGCTCAATACGGTAATATTGGTACATCACCCGCAGGTCAATATAACGAATTTGCAGGGGGGAATACTGAATTGGAGCCGGAAGAGGCTGAAACAATTACATTTGGCTTAGTGGCTAATCCAACTGACAACTTTAGCTTCTCGTTAGATTATTTCAATATTGAAATGGAAAATGTGATTGATACTATTGGTGCGGAAAGAATATTAAATATCTGTGCTGAAACAGGTGATAGTGCTCTTTGTAATAGTGTCCAGCGTAGTGCTTCAGGTAGCTTGTGGCTTGGTGAAAATGGTTACGTTGTAAACTTGATTGATAATGTTGGTGGCCGCTCTTGGGAAGGTATTGATGCTGCAGCTAACTACTCTATAGACCTAGGCAGTGGAGACTTATCATTTGATATTATAGGTTCTTACAGCTTGAAGAAAGAGATTCAACCCGTTTCAGGTAGCGATGAGTTGAATTATGATTGTAGCGGTACTATTAATTCAGATTGTTTTGCAACACCTAAGTGGAGACACACTCTTACAGCTAGGTATGCAGTTTCAGACTGGCTATTAGCCGCTAAATGGCGCTATTTTGGTGAAGTCGATTATGACGGAACTACTGATACTCGCTTAAAAGAGCAAGGTGGAATTGATGCATATAACTACTTCGATTTGAATGGTACATATGTGGTTACTGACTATATGTCTGTTACAGCGGGTATGAATAACATCTTTGACAAAGAGCCTCCTTTGGTAGGTAACTCTTTATCCACTAATGCAAATACTGTCGCAGGTTTCTATGATACCTTAGGCCGTTTTATGCACGTTAGTATGAATTTCAAGTTCTAGTCTTTATGCAAATGAATTGAAAAACATGAAGTACTATTAAAGCGTGTCAGTTTTAAACTGACACGCTTTATAAACTAAGAAGCTTGAGCGTGGCATGTGTCTACTGGGAAATAATGCCAAAATCTCTATGTTGTCCTCATTGATGTTCCAATATCAGCTATAGTTAGTCATTTAAATAGCAATGTGAAAAATATTACAGCTTTAATTATAAGTTGTTATGGTGCGTCACTTTTTAAATAGAGAATCTCTAACTTATTAATCCCATCCATATCAATGGGTTAAGGTTTTAATTTCATTCGTTGAAATTGTTAAGGTTGAAGTTATGTTTTATTTTCTTATCGTAAAAGTTACCTTTTGTAGCTTTTTCACCCTCTAAGTGCCTTTCCTCTAGTTTTAGTGTTATTTCAATTGTTGACACCAGTCGACAATTTGTGGAATGATGAGAGCGGTACTGCACCTTTAGCGGTGTAGTAAAATAAGATGATAATTAACAATCACAAGATAAAGACATACTTATTTGTAACGTTTTAAACTAGGAAATTATCGCAAGCATAAGCGGAATTCCATATTGTTAAATATAAGTTAAACCTTTTTAATTTTACTTCAAATTGGTTGGGAACTATGTCCAAGGTAAGCAATAAAACAAAAATCGCTACAGCGCTCGTAGGCGCATTAGCCTTAGCCGGCTCAAACTTAGTGATTGCAGATCCTCTTTCTGATGCACAGAAGGCTGATGCTAAAATTCATGCTGAAGCAGCAACATCTCAAAAGAAAGTAGACAATTACTTTGACCAAGCTCAGGACATGATGTTCGAGTATGGTTCAATAGTTGATGAGCGCGAATCACTAAAATCTTATAACGATTACGTCGCAGGTTTGGTCGCAGACCAAGAAGCTACGATGAAACTCATTCAAGATGACATCAATGGCGTCGATACACTTCGTCAAGGTGTTGTTCCTCTAATGTTTAAAATGGTGGATGCCCTAGAGCAGTTCGTTGCTCTGGACCTCCCATTCAACACTGAAACTCGTGTTGAACGTGTAAACAATCTTAAGACTCTTCTTAATAGTGCTGAAGTTACATTGGCTGAAAAATATCGTCTGATCTTAGATGCGTATAGCATCGAGCGTGAATATGGTGGTTTTATTGCCGTTAAAACTGGTCAGTTGCAAATTGACAATAAAGAAATACTTGTCGACTTTTTCAATCTAGGTCGTGTTGCTCTGTATGCACTGAGTCTGGATGGGAGAACAGGTTGGATATATAACGAAGATACAAAAGGTTGGGGTACGTTAGATGATGGTTATCTGCGTGAACTCACCAAAGGTATCCGTATAGCACGTAAACAGGGTGCGCCGGATCTATTCTCGTTACCAATTCCTGCTGCGGAGGCTGCACTATAATGAAGAAGTTAATTACTACAGCTATCGTTGCTGCAACTCTGGTTTTATCTTCAGGTATTGCCAATGCAGCTGATGCGCCTAAAACGATTGATCAACTGCTTAAACAGGTTCAAACAGATCGTGCTAACGCTTCTAAGACAAACAAGAAGCGTGAGCAAGAGTTTAGAAATGAACGTGGTGATAAAGCAGCGCTAGTTAAACGTGAAAAGAATGCTTTAGCTGCCGAAAGGCAGCGTGGCAAAGACCTTAACCAAGCTTTCCTCGATAACGAGCGTAATATTGGTCAGTTAGAAGAAGATCTTAAAACGGCTCAAGGTGATCTAGGTGAAATGTTCGGTGTTGTTAAAGGTGATGCCGGTGATTTCGCTGGTAAGCTAGCTGGGTCTAATATCACCGCTCAGTATCCTGGTCGCGAGGCATTTATCGCTGAACTTGGTGCGCGTAAACAACTTCCTAAAATTGCTGAGTTAGAACGTTTTTGGGAAGAGCAGTTATTTGATATGGTTGAATCTGGGAAAGTTGTTAACTTCGAAGGTTCAGTCACTGCTATTGATGGCAGTGTACGTAACACGACGATTACCCGTGTAGGTACATTCAACCTTTTAGCTGATGGAGAGTATGTTGTTTATAATGCCGATCTTGGTCTTATTCAAGAGCTTTCACAGCAACCTGGTAGCCATCAGGTTAAGTCTGTTAAGAAATTCCAGAATACGACTTCTGGTATTGCTAATCTCTACATTGACCCAGTCAAAGGCGTACTACTAAACATCTTCACTCAGAAGGCGACAATCGAAGAGCGTATCGAAGCGGGTGGAACCATTGGTTACATCATTATCGTCCTGCTTATTCTCGGTGCTATTATCTCTATAGAACGTCTGGTCACTCTGGGTATTGTTGGCGCTAAAGTTAAGGCCCAGCGTAAGAACCTAGATAATCTTGGTAACAACGCATTAGGTCGAGTACTTAAAGCATACCAAGATAACAAAGATGTTGATGTTGAAACACTTGAACTGAAACTTGATGAAGCTATTCTAAAAGAAACTCCAGCACTTGAGGCTCGTATTTCGATTATCAAGGTTCTAGCAGCTATCGCTCCTATGATGGGTTTACTCGGTACAGTAACGGGGATGATCGCGACCTTCCAGAGCATACAGTTGTTCGGTACTGGTGACCCTAAGCTGATGGCGGGTGGTATTTCTATGGCGCTTATGACCACTGTTCAAGGTCTAGTAGCTGCATTGCCATTGATGTTAATGCATGCAATTGTTATTGCCCGTAGCAAATCAATCGTACAGGTTCTAGAAGAACAAAGTGCAGGAATTGTTGCATCACACGCTGAGAAGAGGAAAGCCTAATGTTATTCCTGATGGATATCTGGGATTCCGTCAGGGGCTTCATGGCCGCCGGAGGCGATGTTCTCTGGCTCGTTGCTGGCGTATTGTTTGTCATGTGGGTATTGATGCTTGAACGTTACTGGTATCTGAATTGGATATCACCAAAGGAACATAAAGCAATCATTTCAGCATGGGAAGCACGAGAGGATTCAACCTCTTGGTATGCGCACCGCATCCGTGAAGCTTGGTTATCCCAAGCAAAGCAAGATTTAACGGCACGAATGCTGTTTATCAAAACACTAGTTGCTATCTGTCCTATGATAGGTCTGCTAGGAACCGTAACCGGTATGATATCAGTGTTCGATGTGATGGCAGTTCATGGCACGAGTAATGCTCGTATGATGGCAGCTGGTATTTCAATGGCGACCATGCCGACAATGGCGGGAATGGTTGCAGCGTTATCTGGAGTATTCTTTAGTACTCGTCTGGACGCTAAAATGAAAATCAGTTTAGAAAAGCTAAAAGACAGACTGCCGCACCACTAGAGAGAGATTGATTATGGCACGTAGAAAGCATTCAAGCGTAGACGAGGAAGCTGAGATTGATATGACACCAATGCTAGACATTGTGTTTATCATGCTTATCTTCTTCATTGTAACAACATCGTTTGTTAAGCCATCAGGCCTTGATTATAACAAGCCTGAAGCAGCGCAAGCGACAAAGAAGCCTTCAGCTAACATCTTCATAGGTGTGAGCAAGACAGGCATTATCATGATGGAAAACCGTCAGGTTGATATCGAGCGTGTAACTGCAAACGTAGAACGTATGCTTGCAGAAACACCAGAAGCAGCTGTACTTATTCAAGCGGATAAAGATGCCAAGCATGGCTTAGTGATTAAAGTATTGGATAACGTAAAAGCGGCTGGTATCGATAAAATATCTGTATCGGCGGGGGCTGATTAATATGCTAAGAGGAATAGTATCACTGATAATTGGTGCTGCTGTGACTTTTTCTTTGTTTGTTTTCATGGCATTTTTGGTAGGTGGCGGTCCAACCCGCCACGCTGCCTCGGCAGAATCTCCTGTCATTGAAATCACCATGAACAAAGATGATGCATCAGCGCAGAAAAAACCAAGGATTAAGCCGAAGCCGCCTACGCCGCCAGAGCAACCTCCTAAACCGGATATCACTCCGCCTGACAGTTCATCTGACATAAATACAAATATGTCATTTAACATGGGTGGTGTTGAAGCAGGTGGTGCAAACACCGGCTTTAAACTGGGTAATATGATGACACGAGACGGTGATGCTACACCTATCGTTCGAATTGAGCCTCAGTATCCAATTGCCGCTTTACGCGACGGAAAAGAAGGGTGGGTTCAACTTAGATTTACCATTAATGAAATTGGTGGTGTTGAAGATATTGAGATTATTAAGGCCGAACCTAAACGCTTGTTTAATAAAGATGCAAGGCGTGCACTTAGAAAGTGGAAGTACAAGCCTAAAATTGTTGATGGTAAGGCACTTAAGCAAACTGGTATGACGGTTCAGTTGGACTTCATCTTAGATAAAGGAGGTAGATAACGATGCGTAAATTAAGTTTAAGAACGACTAGTATAGCTGCCGCCTTATTACTTTCTTTTGGTGGTAGTTTGGCGATAGGTCCGACAGTATTTGCTGCCGAGAATTGTCCAATCGAGAAACGCAAGTCTAAAGCTGTTGGTCAAAGCGCTGCCAAAAAAGTGCAAAGAGCTTTTAAAGCGTACCAAGAAAGCAACATCAATGAAGCTATTGTGATCTTGCTTGAAGCCAATCCTAGAAATGATTTTGATAAAGCGTATATTAATCGCATGTTGGGAAATTTCTACGCTGAGAAAAGTCAGATGGATACCGCTATCAAGTATCTTAAGTCTGCAGTCGATGCGGATATTTTAGGTGGTGGCGACCATGCAGCGACGCTGAGACTTTATGCTGATCTCTTAATTCAAGAGAGAAAGTATAAAGAATCGATTACTTATTACTACAAGTGGATGGAGTTTACCTGTAAAGAGGATGCTCAAGTCTACCGCCGTATAGGTATTGGTTATTCAGAGCAGAAAAACTGGAATAAGGTACTTGAGGTTGCTAGTAAGGGGCTATCCTTGTCAGATAAGCCCGATAAAGGCTTATATCAGATGAAGTTAACCGCTTACTTTAACCAGAAAAAATATCCTCAAGCGGTCAAAGTTCTAGAGACCATGGTGCCACTTTTCCAAGACGATAAACGTCTTTGGGTGCAGTTAGCTCAGTTTTACTTGATGACAGAGAAGTACACTAAGTCATTAGCTACTTATGATTTAGCCTACAAAAATGGTTTTTTGGAAACTTCGGGTAATGTGACTCGCTTAGCTCAGTTATTAGCACAGAATGGTTCTCCATATCGTGCGGCTAAGATATATGAGAAAAATATGAAGTCAGGCTTGATCAAAGAGGAAGAAAAGACTCTTGGGATCTTGGCTGGTTTTTATCACATTGCGAAAGAGTTGAAAGAAGCTGCTCAGTATTACGGTAAAGCTGCCGCTGCGGGTAACAATGGCAAATTCTATCTTCGTCAGGGTCGGATCTTGTCTCTTGATGGGAAATATAAACCCGCTATTATCGCGTTGAAGAAGTCACTGAATGCAGGACTGGATAACCCTGGTGAGGCTCAGTTTGAGCTGGCTCTAGTTTATCTTAATCTTAAGCAATATAAGTCAGCTTATTCACGCGCTAAATTAGCCCAAAAAGATAAGAAGACGGCTAAATCAGCGAAAAGTTATATCTCTTATATTAAAGACAAGGCACGTGTTAACAACGTAGCACTGTAGATATTGTCATCAAATAAGTTTTTAAAGCCCCGAAAGGGGCTTTTTTATGTCTTAGCTCTATATGTTGATTTTTTTGCACCTTTAATCCATAAAATAAGTTTTATGATAGACATCAATTTCGGGAACCCTGAAACCTGAGTTGTGAAATGAATAGGATCACTGACAGGATTCCTTTCGATCCTATAAAGAAGATTAATATAACACTACAATAATGTTAACTTTTGCAGTGAGTATTGAAATATCAAAGAACCGCACTGAATATAGGGAAAGAAATAGATGAAAAAAGCTTCTTTAGCCATATCAATAGGGCTATTTTTGGGGATTGTTGGTTGTTCAGACAATGATAGTCCAGTGATTAAGGACACAAGTTCAACTGCAATTAGTACTTCTTCTGAGCTATCACAAACGAAGCAGAACAAACTAGCACCTGTAGAGCTGGCTTATTTAGCTTTGGTTGATGAGTTCTTTAAAGATTACCTTAAACTCGAGCCTATTTATGCGACATTTGTTGGGGTCAATGATTATAACGATCAGTTTGGCGGTGATCTTACTAATGAGTATTTAAAGACGCGTCATGATTTAAATACCCGTTATTTGGCGAAGGTCGAGAAGATAGACAAAAGTGCTTTATCTCCTGAGCTACAGCTAAGTTATGACATGTTCACTTATGATAGAAATGTCGCTTTGGTAGATGAAACATTCCCATCTCGTTTCATGCCAATGAACCAGTTCTACAGTACAGTGATTAGTATGGTACAACTTGGCAGTGGTGAAAGTGCTCAACCATTTAATACCGTTGAAGACTACAATAATTGGGCATCTCGCTTATCTGGATTCATAGCCTGGACTCAGCTTGCACAAGAGCGTATGGATGAAGGAATAAGAAGCAAGGTTGTTCTGCCTCGAGTATTAGTCGAGCGTATTATTCCTCAACTCAAGGCTCAGCTTGTCGATGATGCTAGCAAAAGTTTGTTTTATGCGCCAATAAATAATCTGCCTAAGAGTTTCTCAGAGGCGGAAAAGTCTCAACTCACCGCAAGTTATATTAAGCTTATCAATCAAGAATTAATCCCAGCATTAGCTGAATTGACGGATTATTTCGAAACTCGTTATTTACCGGTTGCACGAGCCAGCGACGGATGGTGGGGTTTACCTAACGGTAAAATTTGGTATCAACATCTGGCTAATTTACACACGACGACTCTGATGCCAGTGAATGAAATTCATCAGATTGGTCTGAGTGAAGTGGCCCGTATTCGTTCTGAAATGGATCAGATCCGTAAGCAGGTCAATTTCAAGGGAGATCTGAAGGCTTTCTTTGGGTCTTTGTCATCTGAGGGGAAATATTTTTTCAGCGAACCACAGGGGCTTATTGATGGTTATATGAGCCTTAAAGATAAGATTAATGTAGAGCTCCCTAAGTACTTTGATGTGATGCCTAAAGCCGATTATGTGGTAAAGGAAGTAGAGAGCTTTCGTGAGCAGTCAGCTGCCGGTGCATCATATGTATCTCCTGCCGTCGATGGTTCTCGTCCGGGGGTGTTTTATATCAACA
>JBAHZX010000108.1:0-12573 GCA_037132815.1 Shewanella sp. | reverse complement strand
GTTTTACAAAGGTTGAATGGAATGCCTCCTTAGCCTTCATCAAATCGCTTCTCTTACGGCTAAAGGTTTTAACGACCAGGTGATGCTGGGAACAGAAATCAACAATCGTTAATTGGCTTTGCTTGTGCAGCTCTATGAGCTCAAGCCATTGATCTAGTGTCTTATGTTTATGCGAGGCCATCTTAGTTACTCGGAAAGTATCGGTAACAAAGACTCTACTCACTAATCCTGACAAGAGTTAGGTGGTGATCACCACCCGCTTACGTATAAGTATCAATAATATGTAGTGCATCTTTCAATGCCTCTACCGGTTCGCTTGTCAGTAATGCTCAGTGTAAAGCTTCACTTTTTCCATCCGCATTTAGTTCTTCAGCATAAACCACTTGATGGGTTATATTGTCGTTTTAACGTTGAAAATAACTTAGTATAGCTCCTTGTGTAGGAGTGCTGTTACCAAACAAATTATTCTCCTATTATTCAGAAAAATGATGATGATTTACCCGCTGAGAAAGATGAAGGTGAGGTTTACTAGGCGCTTACTTTCTTATACTCGTTGGTATGATCGCTGAGATACCATAAAGCTTGCATAGGTAGGCTTTTTTCGCTGCTTTTGGTCAAATAGGTGGGTAAATATATGAGGACAGTTAAGTTTGGTCGTTTTAGGCTTAATGTGTGAGTCTTAGCTCTTGCCTATGCTCATGTTCATGGCTCTTGGCGCATCGGGTGCATCTTTGTTCAACGGGATTGATGTTTAACCGTTCGGATTCAATTTCATTTTCGCAATCGGAGCAAAGTCCGTATAGGCCAATATCAAGCTGGCATACTGCGGCATCAACTTGGGTTATTTGACTAAATAATGGGTGTCCAGATAAGCCTGCTTTGGTTAAAAGTGCGATAAGTTCGCACAGTGAATTCGTTTGAGTATCTAGGTTGATATGTTTACTGCATGCAAGTTTTCCTATCTTCATCCTTAGATTAGATTCTAGCTGTAACAATTTATGTTTAATGTGGGATCTACTCACGGGGATATGCCTGACAAGTTATTTGGGTATTAAGTCTAAACGGCTTAGGCGTTTAGACTATGACAGAGATCAACTCTAGGTCATATTTTATACTTACATCAGCAAAACCTAAGATTGTTATGGTTTTTTTTTAACCTCTATTAAGCAATATGACCGTAAAGGCGACTTTGGTTAATTTTAATCAGCTTTAGCATATGTGAGGTTTCTCAATAAAGAGAGTATTTCTGGCGTTTTTTTCAATACTCTCACCTGAGTAAATAGTTCATCGGCTTCACGATATTGCTTTGCGATGAATTTAAGCCACTGTTTTATTCGGGCGGGGTAATATTTCTGTTTGTCGCTGACGATTTCGTAGTCTGAGTATTGTAACAGCAATCGCAATACATCAGGCCAGCACATTCTAGTTTGGCTGCCTTTTATTACCTGCGCTAAATTAGGTGTAGCTAATGCGCCGCGGCCTATCATGACATCATCACACTGACTGACTTGTTGGCATTTGAGATAATCTTCACGGCTCCACACATCACCGTTTGCGATCACAGGTATTGAAATAGCCTGCTTTATTCGTTGAATATATCCCCAGTGTGCAGGAGGTTTGTAACCCTCTTCCTTGGTTCTAGCGTGCACGGTCAGCTCTGTAGCGCCAGCGGCCTCAATCGCTTGAGCTATTTCGATGCAGCGACTCTTATCATCCCAACCTAAACGTATTTTTGCAGTTGTTGGTAGTGGCTTTGGTATGGCCTCCCGGACTGCTTTGACTATGTGGTAGATGGTTTCAGGTTCTTTAAGTAGTGCAGCTCCACCATTACTGCGATTAACCATGGGAGCTGGGCAGCCAAAATTAAGGTCTACTCCAAAGGAGCCAAGTTCGATGGCTCGCTGGGCATTTTCCGCCATCCACATAGGGTGTTGACCAAGGAGTTGTAATCTCACTGGTGTTCCAGACTGAGTCTTACTTTCATTCGCCAATTCTGCACATAGGCGATAGAAGACTCTTTTAGGTAGCAGTTGATCTACTACCCGAATAAATTCACTGATCACCAGGTCATATCCACCAACTCCAGTCAGAAGTGCTCTCATGGGGGCATCGGCAACACCCTCCATAGGGGCCAGTATTACACGCATTTTTCCCCCTTCGTCATATTTATTCTTGTTAGTTTCATGGTGTTAGTCTTTTTATTGGCTTGCAGTCTATATAATATCGGCATAAATAGTAGATTTATTATCGTCGCGCTGTGGATATATTAAGCTTGCTTAGTTTAGACCCATTGAACTTGTCATCTAGGGAGTGCGGGCAGCATTTTAGCTTATGACGAGGTGGGATTCAAAGCTTGTTTTTGTTGTTTATTTTTAATCGGGTGATTATAATATTATTAGTTGAATTTATTGAATAATATGTTTGTTAACCATCGAGTGGTAAGCTTCTTATTTCATGGTTTGTCTCTGTCTCTCAGCGAGCTTGTACCCTTAGATATTGAGTTCATAAAAAAGGTAAAAGCCTTTATGGATGAGTACAATATCGAGATTGACTCAGAGCATATTAGTCTTGATAGCCTTAACTTTACCAGCGACCTTATTGGTTGAAAATATCCAAGGATATATAAGTTTAAGTTCCTTGCATTTGTTTGGGTCGACAAACCACTATGTTGAGTGGTTTTTTGACTTTTTTTGAGTTTAGTTAAACAATGGTTTAATAAATACACTGAAAATAAAATACTTAATCAACTGAATTAAGGGTGATAATGTCTTTTAAACGTGGTTTTTATTTGGTTTGTGGATTGTGCAGTTTGGCGCTTGGTTTACTTGGGATCCCGCTTCCGATATTACCTACAGTGCCTTTTATATTACTTGCAGCTTTCTGTTTTGCCCGCTCAAGTGACCGTCTTCATAACTGGCTGATGACTCATCCTTGGTTCTCTCAAGCGTTGAATGATTGGGCTCAGAACAGAGGAATACGTAAAGGAATAAAAAGGAAGGCCTATGTTGTCAGTGGACTTAGCTTTGCCGTTAGCATTGCTGTGGTACCTTTAATATGGGTAAAAGTGATGTTGCTCTGTTTGGCTATAGGCCTTGGTTTATTTCTCAAGCAGATCCCCGAATTAGAGGACTGAATGAGATTATTGTGACTCTATGCCTCAATTATTGTTCTTGAATTCACGTATTAGTATGGGGATTGTTGCAAGTACGCACAAAGACGCATAAGCTTTATTCGAATTTTTTAAAGCGGGCTAAATTTACTCCGCCAAACCAAAAGATGATGGTCATGAATAAAGACAGTTTAGCATTGATAAAACAGAGTATAAAAACGATCCCTGATTACCCGAAAACTGGGATACTTTTCAGAGATGTGACCAGTTTACTTGAAGACCCTGCAGCTTATAGAGCAACGATTGAACTACTGACGGAAGAGTACAAAGATCAAGGTTTTACTAAAATCGTAGGTACAGAAGCTCGTGGTTTCCTGTTCGGAGCACCTTTAGCCTTAGCATTAGGTATCGGTTTTGTACCTGTACGAAAGCCGGGTAAATTACCACGTGAGACGATCTCTCAAAGCTATGATCTTGAATATGGTCAAGATGTGCTTGAACTGCATACCGATGCCATCTCTGTAGATGATAAAGTGTTAGTCGTTGATGACTTGCTTGCAACGGGCGGTACGATCGAAGCAACGGTTAAATTAATACGCAAGCTAGGTGGTCAAGTCAATCATGCTGCTTTTGTTATTTCATTGCCCGATATAGGTGGTGAAAAACGTCTCGCAGCCATGGACCTTAAATTGGTGACTTTGTGTGAGTTTGAAGGCGAATAATCCAGCGTAAAAAACCTCCTCAGTAGCGCCTTTTAACATGACATGCTATGGTGAAGATTACCGAGGAGCGTGCTCCCGAATTAACTCAATGACATTTTGGGGAGTTCCATGTCATATCAGGTGTTGGCCAGAAAATGGCGCCCTGCCACATTTGAGCAAATGGTTGGTCAGTCTCATGTTTTACTGGCATTAACCAATGCACTCACTCAGCAAAGATTACACCATGCATATCTGTTTTCCGGTACCAGAGGAGTGGGTAAAACCAGTTTAGCTCGACTATTTGCTAAAGGTTTAAACTGTGAGCAGGGGATCACGGCCTCTCCATGTGGACAATGTTCCAGTTGTGTTGAAATTGCCGAAGGACGATTTGTCGATCTTATCGAAGTCGATGCGGCCTCGAGAACCAAAGTCGATGATACTCGGGAGCTGCTTGATAATGTGCAGTACCGCCCCAGCCGTGGTCGCTTTAAAGTTTATCTTATCGATGAAGTGCATATGCTGTCGCGCAGCAGTTTTAATGCTTTATTAAAGACGCTCGAAGAGCCACCTGAGCACGTTAAATTTTTATTGGCGACAACAGACCCTCAGCGTCTGCCTGTGACAGTATTGTCGCGTTGTTTGCAATTTAACTTAAAAAGTTTGACTCAGGATGAAATTTCATCGCAATTGTCCCATGTGCTTACTCATGAACAGCTCACATTTGATCAAGCTGCATTGACCTTGTTGGCTAAAGCGGCTAATGGCAGTATGCGAGATGCTCTGAGTTTAACGGATCAGGCCATTGCTTTCGGTGCTGGAACGGTGCAGCTGACTCAGGTGCAAACCATGCTGGGCAGTATCGATGAGAAATATGTGATCAGTTTGCTTAATGCCTTAGTTCAAGGGGAAATCGAGAATTTAATGAGGGTGATAGGCCAGATTTTATCTTTTGGTGCCGATCCCCAAGAAGTGCTAAGAAGCTTATTAGAATTACTGCATCAGATTACCTTAAGTCAGTTTGCTCCTGCTGCGGCTCAGCTTTCTATTTATAGTGACCAAATTAAGACCTTTGCACAGCAGCTAAGTCCCGATCAAGTACAACTCTATTATCAGTTGTTACTGGCGGGAAGAAAAGATCTCCCTCAGGCACCAGACCCTAAATCAGGATTAGAGATGGCATTGCTTAGGGCTGTCTGTTTTGTGCCTGAAACTCCGGTGACCCGCTGGGTCGTGGAGAGTCCTGCTAAAGTGACCTTGCCCGAAATGGTACAGACAGAAGCCAAAGCGACTAACTCTAAAAAACTGGAAGTTAACGATAATCATCTTGGTCATGATAGCCAACATAATCTCGATAGTCAGTTAATTTCGGTTCAAAAAAATCCCATTCCTACTACGGAGCTTCAGGATAAAGTCGCGTCAGATCATAAGACTGATTTACTTGCGCTTAATAGCGAGCAAACTCTCATTTTAAGTCAGGCATCGAGTCAGGGAATGGAGCAGAGTCATCTTACTACTACCGAGCCAAGCCTTGATAAAGCTATAGAGCTAAGTGCTGTGTCAAATGAGGCATTAGCCGTTATCATTAAGCCATCTTCGATGTTTAGTGAAACTATCACCAGTCAAGCGGAATCATTTTCCCAAACCAAGGCGACTCACTTAGAGGGCGGCAGAACAGAAAAATTAACCTTACCTGCTGCAATAAATCAACCCGATTTACTTCAGAGTTCATTGAGTCCTGAGCAGTTAGCCCAAGATGCGGCTTTTGATGCTCAGTATGGGTTTCAACAAGATGAAACCCATCAGGAGGAAAATTATCTGGCTTTTCAAAGCCTGCCTGCAGCCGATAATATACAGCCTGATCAGCAAACAGTGACGCCTCTGTTAGATACAAGCTCCGATATGATTGTTCAAGGGGAGGATGCTTTAGCGGGAACGGAGTTACAAGACGATATTTTAGACGCCGTTTTGGCGGCGCGAAATTCACTGCTCAGCGACTTGGACAAAACGTCTGAGGAGAGTGGTGGAAAAAAGTCTGAACTTAAGCGTAAGGAGTTTGTTTCTCCTAAGCGCAAATCTCTAAGTGAAAATATCGATGAATGTACTAATGAAGGTGCTGCTACGTTTGACGCTCCGGCCATTTCAGCAATTAGAACAAAAGCTAACAGCGTAAACTCTGAGCCGGTTTCAGTTAGTGAAGTACAAGATAGACCTCCCTGGGAGGAACCTGTTACAGTCGCATCTATTGATAATGTCAGCGTTTCAATTAGCGATGAACCCAGTGTAGATAGCCATAATGTGGTGTTGGCTCTGGGAGAAGGGGAGGTGACAGGCCATGAAATCGATCTTAAATGGTATCGCTTGATGTCTGCTATCGATGTCGGTGGAAGGGTGCGCCAATTGGCAGTTAACTCATTATGTCATGAGTTAACCTCACCATTGTCTTTGTTATTAAAGCCTATGCAGAAACACTTGGCAGCAGATATTGCCATTGTGCAGTTAGAGGAAGCTTTAGAAAAAGTGTTAGGCGCTGAGACTAAGGTCAATATTACAGTGGGACTCGATGGCGACAGAGAGACGCCATTGGAAATACGACAACGTTTTCATCGGGAGATCCAAGCTCAAGTACATCAAGGGCTGTTAGCTGATACTAATGTCCAGTGGCTAATGAGCCAAATGGGTGCAGAGCTTGAAGACGATAGTTTAAGTTATGCTCCTGAATTATTGAGTTTAAAAGGAAATACCATCGAGCTCATCGATAATTTGAAGTTTAAGGTGTTATCTCAATCATAAGTTTGCACTGCTTTGATTGATTATCGGCATTATTTGAGTAAGATGAGCCAACTTTAATCGACCCTTAATGGAAGAGAAAATAGATATGTTTGGAAAAGGCGGTATGGGTAACCTGATGAAGCAGGCCCAGATGATGCAAGACAAGATGGCCAAGGTTCAGGAAGATATTGCGCGCATGGAAGTGACCGGTGAAGCCGGGGCGGGTCTTGTTAAAGTGACCATGACAGGTTCTCACAGTGTACGTAAAGTGGATATTGATCCTAGCCTGTTAGAAGACGACAAAGAGATGTTAGAAGATTTGATCGCGGCGGCATGTAACGATGCGGCTCGCCGAGTTGAAGAGAATCAAAAAGAGAGAATGGCTGAAGTGACAGGTGGCATGCAGCTACCACCTGGCATGAAGATGCCATTTTAAACGAGTATAGATAGAAAATGAAATTTAGCCCCCTCGTAGATGAATTGATCCAAGCGCTGAAGTGTCTTCCCGGAGTGGGTCCAAAGTCCGCTCAGCGTATGGCTTTTCAGCTACTTGATCGGGATCGAGATGCAGGTCAATCTCTGGGTTTAGCATTGTCAAAAGCCATGAGTGACGTCGGTCATTGTCAATCTTGCCGCACATTCACTGAAGAGGTGAATTGTCCCATTTGTGCTAGCCACAAACGTGGGCAATCTCAAGTGATTTGTGTGGTTGAAACGCCTGCCGACGTGCTTGCTATTGAAGCTGGAGGGCATTTCAGTGGCCGCTATTTTGTTCTGCTTGGCCACTTGTCACCTTTAGACGGTATCGGGCCTGATGAGCTTGGATTAGCGTTATTGGAAACGCATTTAGCTACAGGTGAAGTGGTCGAACTGATCTTAGCGACCAATCCTACGGTGGAAGGAGATGCAACGGCGCACTTTATCGCTGATATGGCCAAAAATCATCAAGTTACGGTGAGCCGTATCGCTCACGGAGTGCCTGTCGGTGGTGAGCTTGAGTATGTCGATAGCACCACATTAGCGCTTTCTTTCAATGGCCGCCTTCCTTTGTAAGAGAAACGCTATTTAATGGGCCGCTCTTCAGAGTTTAAATAAATTCGTATTTGTTTCGGCAATAATGTTTTTTTTAAGCCATTTAAACGTCAGTTATCTCTATACCCCTTGAAATGCCAAATTCTAGCCCCATCTCTATTTTCATAAAGCATTTTGCATCGTAAAAGCTCAAGCTCATAAGAATTAAGCTTGGTGAAATACAATAAAGGAATAATTAATGTCACAACAAGAAACTCATGGCTTTCAAACTGAAGTCAAACAACTCCTAAATTTAATGATTCACTCTTTATATTCCAATAAAGAGATTTTCTTGCGTGAATTGGTCTCCAATGCTGCTGATGCTGCTGATAAGTTACGCTATGAAGCGTTGACTGACGATGCCCTCTATGAAGGTGATGGTGAGCTGAGTGTGCGTATCAGTGCCGATAAAGACAAAGGCACGATCACCATTACCGATAACGGAATTGGCATGACTCGCGATGAAGTGATTGAGCATTTAGGAACTATCGCTAAGTCGGGTACTGCAGAATTTTTCAATACCCTATCTGGCGATGACACCAAGGATTCACAACTCATTGGTCAGTTTGGTGTGGGTTTCTATTCATCATTTATCGTTGCCGATAAGGTCACTGTGCGTACTCGCGCCGCAGGTCACGGTGCCGATGAAGGTGTGTTGTGGGAGTCTGCAGGTGAAGGTGATTTTACTGTAGAAAATATCACTAAAGAAACTCGTGGAACTGAAATAACCTTACATCTTCGTGAAGATGAACAAGAGTTCGCTAATGATTATCGTCTGCGCTCTATCATCACTAAATATTCAGATCATATCTCGGTGCCTGTTGAAATGTTCGAAGAAGGTACCCCAGCGATTGAAGCCTCAGATGATCAAGAAGCCGTGGCTGCAGTAGAAGGTTCATGGAAGCCTATGAACAAGGCGACTGCTCTTTGGACCCGCAACAAGAGCGATATTTCTAAAGAGGAGTATGAGGAGTTTTATAAGCATATCTCCCACGATTTCACCGATCCTCTTATGTGGAGCCATAACCGAGTCGAAGGTAAGCAGGAGTACACTAGTTTGCTGTATATTCCTGCCAAAGCGCCTTGGGATATGTGGAACCGCGATCGTAAGCATGGTCTAAAGTTGTTCGTTCAGCGGGTGTTTGTGATGGATGATGCTGAGCAATTTATGCCCAGTTACCTGCGTTTCATGCAGGGCATAATAGATTCAAACGATCTCCCCTTGAATGTGTCGCGTGAAATGTTACAAGACAATAAAGTGACTACTAGTCTCAGAACTGCTGTGACTAAGCGTGCACTTGGCATGTTGGAAAAGCTGGCTAAGAATGATGCTGAGAAGTATCAGATATTCTGGTCAGAATTTGGTCAGGTGCTTAAAGAAGGCCCAGCCGAAGATATGGTGAACAAGGAACGTGTAGCCGGCTTGTTACGTTTTGCATCGACTCATACTCAAGATGCGGCCCCGACGGTTTCTCTCACCGATTACATTGGTCGTATGCAGGAAGGCCAAAGTAAGATTTATTATATTGTTGCCGATAGCCATGATGCGGCTGCCAATAGCCCGCACCTTGAGTTATTACGTAAGAAAGGTATCGAAGTCCTGTTGATGTCTGAGCGTGTCGATGAGTGGTTGATTAACCATCTTGCAGATTTCGATGGTAAGCAGCTTCACTCGGTGACACGCGGTGATCTTGAGCTCGGTGATCTTGAAGATGCGGCAGAAAAAGAAGCCCAAGATAAATTAGAGACTGAGTCTGAAGGACTGGTTAAGCGTATTAAGGACTCTCTGGGAGACAAGGTTTCTGCGGTTAAAGTGACGACTCGTTTAACCGATACCCCAGCGTGTGTTGTGGCGGGCGAAGGTGAGATGTCGACTCAGATGATTAAATTGATGGAGGCTGCTGGACAAGCCGTACCGGAAAGTAAGCCTACATTTGAAATTAACCCTGAGCATCCTTTAGTTGCGCGTCTTAATGATGAGCAAGATGAAGAAAAATTTGCTCAGTGGTCCGAGTTGTTGCTGCAACAGGCTCAGCTATCAGAGAAAGGTAGCCTTGCAGATCCTTCAGCCTTTATTAAGCTGATGAATCAAATGCTGTTGGCTAAACTTAATTAATAAACCATTGTAATTAAAAAGCAGAACATCTAGCAAGTATTAGGGTTCTGCTTTTTTACCTCTGCGGTATCTATCATGCGTTTCCTTAAAGGCCAGTATTGTGGGGACGAGAATGAGCAAAAGTGTCCGTATAAGAAGATAACAGGATTGTTATGGAAACGGTTGTAGAACTCACGAAAGATAATATTCAACAAGTCGTCGATGCGTCGGCAGAGCAAGTTGTTGTGCTCTGCTTCTGGTCGAATCAAAGTCCGGAAAGCCTCACTTTAAGTCAGACATTGGTCTCTATGGTCCAGAAACAAGCTGGCCGTTTTATATTGGCAAAAATCGATTGTGACAGCGAGATGGAGATCGCTAAATATTTTCAAATTCAGAATATTCCCACAACCTTAGTGCTTAGTGAAGGCAAGCCGATAGATGGTTTTTCGGGGCTGCATGAAGAGAAGCAAATTACCGAGATGTTAGACAAGCATCTTCCGGCTCAGTGGCAGCTTAATTTGAATAAGGCTAAAGCATTTCTTGTGGATGAAGAAGTTCAATTGGCACTTAGCTTATTGAAGGATGCTTACAATGAATCGCCAAATGCTGAAATTGCCTTAGTGTACGCCGATGCAGAACTGATGGCGGGGGATTTTTCCTTAGCAGGTGCGTTATTAGATAAGGTGGGCCTTGCCGATCAGGATAGCTATTATCAAACCCTGAAAGCTAAATTAACGCTGGCCCTAGATGCCGCCGATACCCCTGAGCTCCGTGATTTGCAGCAGGTTTGTGATAGTGAACCTGATAATATCTCTCTATTATTAGATTTAGTTAAGGCACTTCATCAAGCGAAAAGAGATAAAGAAGCTCTGGCACTTCTGTTTACTCCTCTATCTCAAGATATTTCGATTGAAAATGGCGAGGCCAAGAAGCTCTTTGTCGATATTTTGACTGCGTTAGGTCAGGAAAATCAGCTAGCGAATCAGTATCGTCGTAAGCTATACAGTTTATTGTATTGATAGTGAGTGTAAATTTAGTAAGAAAATTGAAATAGAGCGAACTGATCCGATTTAGTCAGATTGTCTATCAGGCTAAGGTCTAACGATTTACGGGGTTAAAACTGATTTTACCCCCTTCAAAATAGCGGTTAATTATGCGAAAATCGCCGCCAATAATAAAATATGTGAAATAAGAGGATTCTCGAGATGCGCATCATGCTATTAGGTGCCCCAGGTGCCGGTAAAGGTACTCAGGCCCAGTTCATCATGGAAAAATACGGTATTCCACAAATTTCAACGGGCGATATGCTACGTGCAGCAGTTAAAGCTGGAACGCCACTTGGTCTGGAAGCCAAAAAAGTGATGGATGCAGGTAAGTTGGTCTCAGATGAGCTCATTATTGGCTTAGTAAAAGAGCGTGTTGCTCAAGATGATTGTGCTAAAGGTTTCTT
Organism: Shewanella sp.; assembly: GCA_037132815.1. Classification (GTDB taxonomy): domain Bacteria; phylum Pseudomonadota; class Gammaproteobacteria; order Enterobacterales; family Shewanellaceae; genus Shewanella. The sequence goes on along the minus strand of JBAHZX010000108.1, from coordinate 1,378 downwards.
GCTTGATGGTTTTCCTCGTACTATCCCACAAGCCGATGCTATGGCGGCCAGTGGCATCAATATCGATCATGTAGTAGAAATTGATGTGCCTGACGAAGAGATTGTTAAGCGTATGGCTGGTCGTCGTGTTCATCCAGGCTCTGGCCGTGTTTATCATATTGTTTTCAATCAACCCAAGGTTGAAGGTAAGGATGATGTTACTGGTGATGATTTGGCTATTCGCCCTGATGATGAAGAGTCTACGGTACGTAAGCGTCTGGAGGTTTACCATGAGCAGACTAAGCCATTGATAGAATATTACGGTGAAATCGCAGCATCTGGTCAGGCTACATATAATAAATTTGACGGTACACTGACAGTAGCTGCAGTCAGCGAAGAGATCGTTGCTGCGTTAAGCTAACAAAATCTAATTGTTAGTATATGAGGCTATCTCTCATATTTTTAAAAGCTCACTTAGGTGGGCTTTTTTTATATGATTTAGAGTGTTAGCCTAAGCCTTATTTCTGGAGATTAACGGCACAACATAAGCTCCATTTTGTATGAAATACTAATAATTTGCTGTAAACATAACCATAAAAGATCAGCAGACCCTAGTCAGTATCGACCATTATAAGAGAGTGATTTTGAGTAAAACTACCCCAGCATTCGGTGTGCTTCTAGTTAACTTAGGGACGCCTGATACCGCCACGACGAAAGGTGTACGTTCATTTTTAAAGCAGTTTTTGAGCGATCCAAGAGTTGTCGACCTTAATCCTTTTATTTGGAAGCCTATTCTTAACGGTATCATACTTAATTTTCGGTCATCTAAGGTGGCGAAACTCTATCAATCCATATGGTGGGATGAAGGATCGCCCTTGATGGTGGTGAGCCAACGTCAGAGAGAATTACTTGCAGGCATGTTGGCGCAAGCGTATGGACAGGAAATACCTGTGGAATTAGGTATGACTTACGGTAATCCTTCATTCGCTCAAGGTTTAGATAAGCTCAAGGCTCAGGGGGTAAAAAAAATTATCGTTTTGCCTCTTTATCCTCAATACTCATGTTCAACAGTGGCGGCCGTGACGGATGCCATTGCCACTGAATATAAAGGATGGAGAGAGGTTCCTGAAACCCGTGTAAATAAAGAATATTATCAACACCCTGATTATATTTCAGCCTTAGCTATTTCGGTGAAATCCCATTGGGAGCAGCATGGACAAGCTGACAAGCTGCTGATGTCGTTTCATGGGATCCCAGTTAGGTATGTAACCGAAGGTGATCCGTATCAGCAGCATTGCGAAAAAACCTCAGAGCTATTGGCCAAAGAGTTGGGACTAAATCGTGACCAGTGGCAGCTTTGTTATCAGTCAATCTTTGGTAAAGAGGAGTGGCTGACACC
>JBAHZX010000101.1:0-5459 GCA_037132815.1 Shewanella sp. | reverse complement strand
CACATTGCTGACCCACCGCTTTCAATGCTTCTTCTATGGGCAATCCAGCAGCAACCAAGGTGGCTATTTGACGTGTAAGAAGAGCCAGTTCTGCTACTGAGATACCCCGCTGAAAGAGGCTCTTGCTTCCAGATTTAGCCTTGGACTCTTTCTCGATAACAGCCTTGATTTCCAACGGCATCAAACGTTGATCTCTTAACTGTCCGCGAGCATGACGGGCGCTATCAGCCTCAATCACACCTTTCTGCTGTTTGCCTTGTTTATCTAAAACTTTATATTCAAATGCTGGCATAAATTACTCCTCTCGGGTAACACGTAACACTTCTTCGAGGGTAGTTTTTCCTACCAACACCTTACTCATGCCATCATGACGAATGCTCGGTGTCGTCTGACGAATAAGTTTCTCGATAGCCAATTCACCTCGTCCGGTATGGATAAGTTCACGTATGTCGTCGGTGACGATAAGTAATTCATGGATACCTGTTCGGCCTCGGTAGCCATTATTGCCACAAGACTGACAGCCTTCGGCGCGATATATAACTCTTGGATCATCTTCGCCGATCCCCAGCAACTTACGTTCACTCTGATCCGGCACATGCTCAGATTTGCACTCTGCACATAGGGTACGGATAAGACGTTGGGCCAGTACGCCCAATAGGCTTGATGAGACCAAAAAAGGTTCCACGCCCATATCCTGTAATCGAGTAATTGAACCAGATGCTGTATTGGTGTGAAGCGTCGATAACACCATATGACCAGTTAATGATGCCTGAACGGCAATTTGAGCCGTTTCCAAGTCTCGGATCTCTCCTATCATCACTACATCCGGATCTTGTCGCAAAATAGCCCTCAAACCACGAGCAAATGTCATGTCCGCCTTAGTGTTAACTTGAGTCTGGCCCACTCCCTCCAATTCATATTCAATTGGATCTTCTACGGTCAAAATATTGGTGTCTCTCGAATTCAGTTCGCTGAGACCAGCATATAGGGTTGTACTCTTACCAGAACCCGTTGGCCCGGTCACCAAGATGATGCCATGGGGCTTGCGGATCAGTTCATCGAACTGAATGCGAATCAATTTTGTCATACCGAGTTGGATCAGATCTAAGTTACCCGTGTTTTTATCCAATAGACGTAAGACCACACGTTCGCCATGACTCGACGGCATCGTCGACACACGTACATCGACGGCTCGGCCACCGATCCGAAGTGAGATACGCCCATCCTGAGGGACTCTCTTCTCGGCGATATCCAAGCGAGCCATAACTTTAATACGAGAAACCAGTAAAGATGAAAGCTTACGATTAGGTTTCAGCACCTCTTTCAACATTCCATCAACTCGAAACCGGATTATCAATTGCTTCTCGTAGGTCTCGATATGAATGTCTGAGGCTTCCTCTTTGATCGCCTCCAGTAACAAGGCATTGATCAATTTAATAATAGGTGCATCATCATCGCCCTCAAGCAGGTCCTCTGTTTGAGGCAGTTCTTCGGCTAAGGTATACAAGTCCATCTCATTGCCAATATCTTCCATCAACTGCTGTGCCTCGGAAGAATCAGCCTGATATGCCTGAGTCAACCTGGCTTCAAACTCAACCGGAACCAGCTGCACTAAAGGCAGTTCATGTCCGGTGTAGCGCCTGACTTCGAGCAAGGCAGACAGGGGCGTTTGGGCTGTATGATACAAGGTCAAAACTTCATCGACATCAGTATCGAGCACCACATTGAAACGATGAGAAAAAGCGAAGGGCAATCGCTCCCTGCTATCGGAATGAAATTCCTTGTCACAGTCAATTTCTGCATCTTGCCACATTTCGTCAGAAACTAAAGCCAGCTCATCACTCTGAAGAGTTTGACTATTGTTCATCGGTGTTATCATCCGTACTCATATCGGCTTCGCCTGTCTCGGCCCAAGTGTCACCCTTATTTTCTGTGATGACCTTCAAAGCAGGATCGGTCTCGCGCATCTTAGTCTCTAAGCCTTTGCCTTCTTTATAACGCTCTAAAATATCATTGACTTCAGACGGCAAATATTCAGACTGATTCCATTCCTCGAGCACAGGGACTTCACTATTTGGCATCAAATTAATACCACGCTCTTGTTGTTCCAACTGAAGTGCACGGAAGTAGCTATACTTACGACCTGTAATGCCTTCCATAGTGATGCCATCACGAATAATAGTTGGCTTGATAAATATCATCAGGTTCTTCTTGCTTTTAGTGCTCGAAGAAGACTTAAATAGGTGACCAATAAACGGCAGGTCCCCCAAGAAAGGAACCTTCTGCACACTCTCCTGCACTTCCTCGCTGATCAGACCACCTAATACAATAATTTTCCCCGAGTCCACCATCACTGTTGTCGTTAGACGGCGAGTCGCGAAGGTGACGTCGACGGCTGTTGCACCATTGATACCCGAAACTTCCTGTTCGATAGTCAGCTTAACTGAGTTGCCTTCATTAATCTGTGGGATGACTTTCAACTTGACTCCCACCTCTCTACGTTCAACCGTACTGAACGGGCTGCCATTACCATTACTCGAACTCTGACTACCGGTTACAATAGGCACCTCATCACCAACTATAAACGTAGCCTCCTGGTTATCCAAGGTCGTAATGGAAGGCGTCGCTAAGACATTTGACTTAGTATCGCTAGAGACGGCTTGAATCAGTGCACCAAAATCACCCATGGCCACTCCCCAAGCAATGCCGTTGACCTGAGATAATGCAGAAGCCAACAAAGTGATATCACCATCTGTATCTGGGTTATCCGTACAGGTCATAGTATCACCCGAACCAGTACATGAGTTAGAAGCTTCTGTTTCTTGCGCTTCCCAAATACCAGCACCAATCTGTCCTATAGATGGTCCTAAGTTACTAAACTGGGTCATGGCGCCCGAAGCGCTGGCCCACTGGATACCGAAACCGACTTCATCACCTTCGGCCACCTCGACAATTATTGCTTCGACCAATACTTGAGGACGACGAATATCTAACTGATTAATCACACTATCTATGGTGCGCATTTGATCTGGTTGCGCGGTGATCACTAGAGCATTTGTCTCGGCATGGGCCATAATATTGATTTCTTGACTGCCCTTCCTTCTGCTGGAATTACTGCCACCGTCCTGATCGCTGGTGATATAAGAGGAGAAGCCAGTCAATACTTCAACCAGATCTTCTGCTTCAGCATAATGAAGATAACGGACCTTAGTATTTCCCGTGCTAGCCTGCTCGGCATCAAGCTGCCTTATCAATTTAATCACACGTTTACGGCTCTTTTCATCGCCACTGACAATGACTGAATTCATCCGTTCATCAGCTACCAACTTAGGGCTCTGACTCGACTGCGCCTTGCTGCCTGTTACACGGCTTAAGGCCTCGATAATACGAACAATTTCACCCGCAGATGCAAAATCAAGTGCCACCACCTCCACTTCAGTATCACCTTGCTTATCGACACGGCGAACGATCTCTACCAGCTTATTGACCACGGCCGCGCGACCAGAAATCATCAAAACATTGGATGGGTCATAGTTAACAACGTTACCACCACCGGCATTATCATTAAGCTGACGGAGCAGTGGTGCGAGTTGTTTCGCCTCCGTGTTGTAAAGGGCGACGATACGAGTCACCATTTCATCACCGACACCGGGAGCATTATCATCGGCAACACGAATCGATGCTGTTTTAGCATCTTTATCTTTGATCACCTTGATGATGTTGTTATCCATCTCTACGACGGCATAACCATAGACCTGAAGAACATTGAGGAAAAATTGATAATACTGCTCATCATCGAGAAGATCATAACTGCGGACATTGATCTTACCTCGCACCGTGGGATCGACAATAATGGTGCGATTGAGGTTTTTACCAACAATATTGATAAATTCCTGGATATCAGTCCCTTTAAAATTAGCCGCATACTGCTCAGACCAAGCGAGTTGAGGAGTTAAAAGAGAAGCCCCCATCACAAACGCTGCAATTAATCTTTTTCGAAAACCTTTATTATTCAACATTTTTTTCCTAGGATCGCCCATAAGGCTCAAACAAATACCGACAAAGTGTAAAAACTAAAAAATCGTATCACTCTCTAATTTTTAGTTATTCTGGCAAACTGAACATTATCTCAATTAACTGTCCTTCTCTTTCGACCATAAGAGATATTTCAGTTAATTCAGGTAACAGAGCCATCACTTCCATCGACTGGCTCATTGAAGTAAGATCATAACCGTTCATAGACTTAGCAAGATCGTTACCTTTAAATCCTGCCAGTTTAAACAGTGCCCTGTCTTTACCCGGATTCAAGCGGTAACCACTCAACTCACCGTTACTCTTAACTGGTGATATAGATATAAAGTCTGTGATTTTACTCGGGTCAGCCAATAACTCCTCACGAGATAACTCAATCTCTTGAGCCACTTGTTTATTTTTACGCTGATCTATCTTCCTCACCGACTGTTGTCGTTGAAGTTGTTTATTAGCCTGACCGTTAGTTTCATATTTTAGACCGTCCAGCATTAACGTCTCATAACGCCCCGAATTAGTAATGATAATGCGATCGGCATAAACCTCTTTTAGCGATGCCGAAGTACCTTTAATCTTATCGCCTAAACCATAAGTATTCTGGCTACCAGTTGAGGCAATCACTGCTAATCCTTTCTGCTGTATGGTCGATGCGACCACACCCGTTAATTGAATCGACAAGGAGGTTTTAGGGGCGTCAGTGATCATTTCGACTACGGTTTCAACCTTAGGTGTACTATTGGCATCTACCTTGCCAAAAAGCGCTAACTGCTGCAGTTTGACGATATTAACATTGGTTCTAGCATGGCTACTAACAGGCATTGGGCGCCAAGTTTGAGGCTCGTTCGATACAGGAATGAGTTTCCAGGTTATTTGGGCTGAGAGGTAAAGAATAAGCACGACAACAAGCCAAAAAGTGACAGAACTCAACGGCTTTTGTGGTATACCTGCGGCCTTAATAATAATTTTATTTAATAAATCCATATGATGTAGACCTTCTATATCGGTCTCTGTTCTAGTTATAATCGGACTCATGCTACCCCAGACTGCCAAGCTCAACAAGCTCAAGAAGTCTTTGACATTAGCAAATTGGCTAGAATGGGCAAAACATGCTAATTTTACGCATCTAAAAATGAGGTAAACTACATTTTTATATTATGCAGTTTATTTTCTAATAAAGAAAATTTGTTGCTTAGTATGCAACCTACATCACCATTAATCACTCGTTGTTACGCTATGGAGACTCAATGACTAAGTTCCTCGAACCCTCCGGATCAGTGCGATTAGATAAATGGCTTTGGGCCGCCCGCTTCTACAAAACACGCGCAATAGCCAAAGAAATGATCAATGGCGGAAAAGTTCATTATAATGGCCAACGAACCAAGTCGAGTAAAATGGCAGAATTAGACGCTGTAATTAAATTAAGACAGGGA
>JBAHZX010000093.1:0-11843 GCA_037132815.1 Shewanella sp. | reverse complement strand
GGTTCGAGAGGGATGAAAGAGCGGGAACCCTCTGCATTGGCAATATGGTTATTGAGACTGTGTAATGCGGCTTTAGGTGGCCCACTGCTGCCTGATGTTAGAATAATATTGACGGCGAGTTTAGTATCTAATTTTGGTGGCGCGGGTTGAGTATGCTTGGTAAGGCTGAAGTTTAAGGAGATATTTAATGAGGTAGCTTTATAGCTTAAGTCCTGAGTTAGCAAGTGCTGGTGCTGCTCTCCGGCCCAGACATGACTTAATGCGTATCTATTAACTAGTTCTATTATTTGTACAGGGGGAAAACGTGGTGAGAGTGGACAAAACAGTACGCCTTGGTCGATACAGGCCCAGTAGAGTATGACTAACTCGATAGAGTTACTGTCAATACAGGCAAGCCTGTGTCCTCTACTTAATCCTAAAGTATGTAGTTGCTCACCTAAGTTAATGATTATTCTGCTTAATTGTGCATAGCTGAGCCGGATTCTGTTTTTTTGATCACACCAGCTAATCGCTATCGAATGCGGATGAGTTTTTGCTGCCTGATGCAGGGGAGAGATAATCGTGACTCGTTGCAAGGAACCTCCTTTACCTAGACAGACTTGATCAAGGTGAGCTGATCACAGCTCAGGCATTTTGTCTTACCCGAGTCGATGATCAGGTCGGTGCTAAATGCTGCTAAGGTATCGAGCCCTGGGATTTCATCGGGTGACATGATCTGGTTTAGTTTTGCTAAACCCTCAACACCTAGGCTAGCCTCCAAGCTAGAGCTTAATATGGTACGCACGCCGTAATGGTCGGCCTCATGTTGTAATTTTTGTATTTTCTCTAAGGTTCCGATGAGCATAGGTTTGATGATCAGTGCCGTGAGACCCGGTTGCATCACAAACTTGAATTTAGGGTCGTTGAGTGTTTCATCCAATGCCCAAGGGATGCCAATGGCTCGATAGAAATTGGGGTTATCATTATGGTCAATACAAGGCTCTTCTATATACTCAATGGCATCAAAAGGCAGGCAAGCGGCAAAATCGATGGCCTGCTCTAAGGTGAAGCCTAGATTAGCATCGAGCCTGAGTTTTAGATCTGGCCTTATGGCTAGTACCTGATGAACTAATTGGATCTCTTGTTTTAGTGAAGTCTGGGCGACTTTAATTTTAACCGAATGTGTGTCTTTTGGTAGGCTGCGTATACGGTCGTGTAAAGTGCTAATAGGCTCATCTTGCCCGCGATAGATCAGCGGAACGACTCTCGTATCCTGAAGCGACAGCTCAGTGCCATCAAGCTGTCCGATGAACTTGGCATAGAGTAGACTCAAGCCAAACGCGAGAGATGGATATGGGCTATCTTCGGCCAGATCTAATAGCTGGATCACTGGTTGACCTTTAAGAGAATCGAGTCTTTTTTCTAGTAGTTGGCTGACCTCTTGCCAACTTTCCTGACTAAAACCTATTAAAGGGCAGTTATCGATATCTAGGCCTGACAGTGGGCTGATTTCAACTAGCTCGGTGCGATAAACAGGTGTTCTCTCTGCTTTTTGGCTATCAATAACTTGAAGTCTGAGTACCAACCCGCTGCGTTGTCCGATACGTTGTTTGCCCACGGGAAGCCGTTTATCTAGAGGGATCTGATATGAAAATAGCTGAGCAGAGGAGATGATCATTGCGGGTTCTCAGTGAGTTGTAATAGCAATTGCTGACAAAATTTATCCATGGCAGCTAAGTGAACATTGTGCCCAGCCCGCTCGAACTGATGTACGGTTAAGCATGACTGGCTCTGCCAGTGTAGTGCAAGGGTCAAAAACTTACTGTCGTCTTTACCTACATAGTAATGGCAGGGAGTTGAAATGAGGTTGGGCAACTGAGAGAGATCTTCCTGAACGGCGAGTGATGTCGTCAGGTAGATCGACCGTAGCCCTAGAGCACAATTGTTACTGCGCTTTGCGACCAAGGCTTGCCGTGGGATCTCTGCTAGGTCAGAAAATACACCTTGCTGGTACCAAGCGTTGAGAAACTCATTCATTTTTAGGGAGGTGAGTCTAGAGTTCCACATTCTATCGTTTTTGAGTCTGGCTTCTTTGTCGCGGGTGCTTGTGAGTCCCAGGTGGGTCGACTCAAGATGTAAGCTGAGGACATGCTCGCTATATTGCCGAGCGATATGCAACGAGATACGGCCGCCGAGTGAGTATCCGAGTAAATGGTATTTGTCTATGCTCAGAGTCGAAATCGATTGCTGAACTGCGGTGGCAATTTGATAAAAAGCCGGTGTGGCAAATGATAGCCTTGGGCTGTCTCCATGTCCGGGCAGATCGATACAGATGCAGTAAAAGTGCCTGCTCAGCTCAGGTAACATAAGTATCCAATCAGCTTTACTACCCAGAAAACCATGGATCATAACCAGAGCTGGCTTAAGGTTATCACCGTGGCAAGTTAGAGATAACATCAGCTCTGTTTGATCCAGGAAGCGAGTTTAGCTATTTGTTCGCTGGCCTGCTGTTGCGCCACTGTGACTTCGATTACGGAGGGGCCATCGAATGTCATCGCATCTTGATAGGCTGTATTGAAGCCATCGATATCATCCACCTGATCATAGGTTATGCCAAACATGGCGGTGCCATAACCAAACTCCAACCCATGGGAAAGTCGGTAATAATTATTTCTTAGTTTTTCATCGGGAATGGGCAGTAAGTTAAAAATGTTACCGCCATCATTGTTTAAGATCACCAGCACAAAAGGTTTGTTCATGGTGCGTACGATGGCAAGGGAGTTAAGATCGTGTAGCAGAGAGATATCTCCAATGATTAAGGTGGTTGGCGTCTTGCTATGCTTGGCGATGCCACATGCCGTTGCCAATAGCCCATCTATGCCTGATGCTCCTCGGTTAGTGTAAGTAGAGCCACATTCAGGAGTTATAGGGGCAAACATATCATAGAGACGAACAGGTAAACTGTTGCCGATAAATAGTTGTTCCGATTGTTTTTGTGATTTGGCAATACTACGGATCACCATGGCTTCGCCAAATTCGCCATTGTCTATCTGGTGTTGGAACAGGTTTTCCAGATTGTCATTGACTTGAGTTAACTGTAGAGCCCAGTTAACCTCTGAGGATCTGGGCCAGGCAAGTGAGGCAAATGTTTGCAGATCACACTGCCAAACTTGTTTTGCGCTATGATTGGGATCTAATCGCATTTGTGTCGGATGAACTTGCCAGTAATTCTTCCACTTTTGCTCGGCAAGATAACTGATTAATCGTTGTGATATCAGACGCCCACCGAAGACTAATACGTGTTCGGCCTGTTGTAAAATAGCCCTAGCCTTGGGCTGATGCAGCAACTGATCAATATTGCCAATAACACCTGGGTGCTGTCTAAGCTGAGACTGAGCATCGGTGAGTAGTGGCCAGCCAAGCTTTTGTGACAACAGGATCAAGGCTTCTGGTGACTCTTCAGGGCATAGGGTGCCGGCAATGATCACTCCTCTAGCATGAACGAAGCGTGTCAGCGAGTCCTGACTAGGTTGGCTCTGCAGTTTAGTCTTGGCATATTGCACATAGGGCTGACTGGTATGCTGCCAGGAGCCTAAGGATCTCAGATATTCGGTGAAGTTGGCACTCATTGTGGAAGGATATAAGGGTTCTCGATACATGCAGTTTATGTGTACGGGTCGACTCTGATTACTGATGGCTTCATCTAATGTAGCCAAGAGGGATTCGGGGCGAATAGCGAGATCAGGGGTCGGTAGATTTATCTGTTTAGCGTATTGAGAAAAAATTGCCGGCTGTACTATGGCTTGGTTGGCACCGCAATCGATGAGTTCTGGGGGTCTATCCCCAGACAGAGCAATGAGAGGGACATGGGTCAACCAGGCTTCAATTATCGCAGGGTAAAGGTTAGCAACAGCGGTGCCCGATGTGGTAATGATAGCGACAGGGGCTCGACTCGCTTTTGCTAAACCTAAAGCAAAAAATCCTAGGCCCCGCTCGTCAAAATGTAGATGTTGCTTCAACTTTGTCTGTTTAGCGGCAGCTAAGGTTAACGGCGTTGATCGCGAACCCGGTGCAATGCACACATGTTGTACACCTAAGCGCGCAAGCTCCTCTAGAATCAGGGTGCCCCATAATAAATTAACTTCGGCTGTCTTTTCGATCTGCATAGATGATTACCATAAAATTGATATCGCTAGTCTAGCGTGAAGTCAGGGAAATTTCTAAGTTAAACCCCATAGTTTAAGCATTACTTAGTCCTAATATTTATTCATACACCCATGACTTCATATTTTTAGTTTAATGATATCGATTTTAACATTGATAAACCTTCTAGTTACATATGCTTGAGGTTATTTATTGAGACCCCGATGCCCACATAATCTGGAATAGATATCCGCCGGAACATCGAGCGATGTCGGCCTAATTATGGCGGCATAGGATCTTGCTTTTGGAGTTTTTAGGTGTGAAAGCCATAACTTATTTAGCCAACAGTTTTGAAGGTCCTAAAAAAGAGATGATCCCAACAAGTTAATCTTGATTTTCCATCGCGATATTTCTCATCTGTATGAGCTCGCTGTGTTTTAGGTAGAGTAAGTTTGCAGTTCTGCGAATGATTTGATCTTCATACTGGCATAACTGACCGTCGGCATAGGCTAATTTCCACATGGCCAATATCAACTTCTGTTTCTGCTCAACGTTGAACTGTTCATTTATTTCCTTGGTGAACTCGTAGAGAGAGATTGAATCGCCTTGTATCTTTTTGGCTTCATCGATCAGCTCTTGAGCTTCTTCAGGTGTCAGAGGTAGGGCTTTAGTCATCAGCTGTGGCAGCATTTTAGCCTCATCTTTACTCAAGGTTTCATCGGCAAAAATGACTTCAAGTAATAAGCTCACAGCAGCTAAATTCAGTTGGCGGGTTTTCTCTTCCGGTGTGACGGCTTGCGCGTGTGATGTTAGAAATTGTTTTAATTTGGCTAACATGAAAGACTCTGTCGATTTGAAGTGGGTTTAGCATAAGGGATTAGAGTAGAAGATGAAATAAGAGTTCACTTATTCAAAGCAGATACCATAAATAATCTTACTTCATCTTCTTTCCTCTTAGGAGCAGGTTTATAGAATAGCACTTAGGCCTTTCATCAACATATCCGTGGTGCCTTCTCCAGCGTTACTATCTAAGTAGCCTTTAACGATATCGATCATAGGAGCTGCTAATTGATTAGAAATCCCGAGACTTTCGAAGGCATCGTAAACCTGAGCACTGCCTTGAAGAGAGTTACCCAAATCACCTGCTTTTGCAAGTAAACTTGACATACCAGAGTCGTTATCTAGTGTAGGGGCCGCAGATAATAGGCTGTCCATGTCTGGAATGGCTTCGGCAATAGGGCTAAAATCATCCCCACCAAGTGTAGATTTTGCCAGAGACAGCAGGCTGCCTAAGCCTCCTTCTGCCTGGGATTGACTGAGTCCAAGCTGTGACATGACATTACCCACTAAATCGCTATTTTGGCTTTGTGTCGCTTGAGGTTTGGCTTCTTCTGTTGAAGTTAGGTCGTCAAACCAGCCTGCCGTAGCAGGGGTGCTGAGTGTTGTGCTAGCAAGTAATATGCCGATAACGACAGATAGTTTCATTTTTTACCTTCCTATAGCAAGTTGATACAATTGTTGAATGCATTCTATCTTTTTTAACAAAAGATGGCATCTGTTTTTTGTCCCAACTCTGCATTATGGTATTTCAGCGGTGCAAAAAAAATCAAATTTCGGTATCCTAGTTGCCTATTTTACTTTTTAAATTATATATTGGAAACACCCATGCCTTTGTCTGCGATATTAACAGAAGCTTACAATTTCTTTCGTAATCATATAAGTCAGTTAGCGGCATTAACTGTGCCTGTTTTATTCATTCAGGTTGGTATTCAATTGTGGCTAGGTACGGAGATCAGTGGTGCCGATATTGAGAACCCTCAGTTTGGTGGCTCGCACATGGCTGCCATGATGATCTTGTTACTGTTATTTTCATTCCTGATAGCGGCCTTGACTACTTTCTTAGAAATTCGCTCACAAGGAAATACAGCCAGTACGCTGTTGATATTGAAAACCAGTTTAAATTTTGTTCCTGGTCTGTTACTTGCTGGTGTATTTTCAGGTTTAGCGATTATTGCTCCGGTGATAATTTTTGCAGCCTTCGGTCCCTTATGGATAATTGGACTCACCTTGAGCTGCTATCTTTTTGCAAGACTCACCTATGTGAACTTTATGATTGTGGTCGAGCGGTTAACGCCATTTGAAGCGATTAAGGCCAGTTTTAAATTTAGTGGCCCGATAGTATTCAAGACATTGATGGTTCTCATGTTGTACATTCCTTTGTCTATCGTGGGTGGTTTAATTTCTGCTCTGGTTGAATCTTTAGGTTTTCCTATTCAGTTGGTCATCAATGTGTTTGTTGCCTTTATAGGCTTATTCATCAATGTGGCACTTTTCCGTTTATACATGGTGTCACGTCCTAATAAAATAGATGAAGACATTTAAGTTATCGAAGATTGCTGAGAATTTTAGTGCTTGGGTCTGAGTATATGGAGTTGAACTGTGCTTACTGATATCGAGTTGGTTACTCAATTTTCTGCTGAGTTAGGTGATGATTATGGCATTGCTAAGAGCTATGTTAAAGATGTGCCAACCCAAGCATTGCTGCTGCTCCGTAGTATTACCCATAAACTCACGGATCTGCTAGCTGACTCCAAAGGAGTCAAGTTTGATAGCCCGAATCTATACGACAGAATAGAAGCTCTTAACAGAAATCGGGTGATCAATGTGCGTATTACTAGGGCCCTGCATCGCTTACGGGGGGACGGTAATCGTGGTGCGCATCCTGAAAAGTATCACTTAACTGCCGAACAATTACAGCAACTCAGTGAAAAATCGATAGATAAATTATTACAGCTCATCGAATCATTGTTTAAGCAGGTCACTGGGAAGTCACTCCCTGAGTATAAATTTGAAGCGTTCGATTTACTTGTTGGGCGGGATCTCTGTTATAGAGCAGTGATGCATGGAGAGGCCGAAGCTCAATACCTTGTAGGGATGTCACTTAAGACCCGAGCTTTGATGCAGCAAGAACAAGAACTGGCGCTCGAGGCGCTTAATGAAGAAGAGCCCACTCAATCAAGTCCCTCTAGTGAAACGTTAGCCAAGGCCCAATATTGGTTTTCTCTGGCAGCCGATCGGGATATGAATGCCCTACATGAGCATGGCGTTGCCCTGATCCACGGTTATAACGGTAAGATCGATGTTATCGCCGGAGAGAAAGCGGTTACTCTTTCTGCCGAGGCGGGTATTGCCAATGCCATGGCATTGTTAGGTTACTTTTATCTCGTAGGCAGTGAAACCGTCGTTATAAATTTGGATAAAGCCCAAGACCTTCTACAGCGAGCTGCTGAGTTGGAGCAATCGGAGGCAATGGCAAACTTAGGTGTGTTGTTTTATCAGCAAGGTGATCTTCTAAAGGCTAATTATTTTATCTCTCAGGCCGCTAAGGCTGGTTTCCCCCACGCGCAATATCATCTTGCTTTGATGTTGGCAAAGGGAGAGGGTACAGAAATAGATCCGTTATCTAGTGACCTTTGGATGAAAGAGGCGGCTGAGCAAGGGCAACTCGATGCCATGTTCTCCCGTGCTCAGGCCATGTTCAATGATGATAGCTCTACTGCTAGCCAATTAGAGCTGGCTGAGACTTACCTCAAAGAGGTGATAAAGTATGGTCATAGCGTCCCCGCCATGATTGAACTCAGCATAGCGTTAGCCGATGGCATGCTCAATAAAGTTGATGTTGTCGGGGCTTGTGCTCTGTTAAAATTAGCCAGAGAGCGAGCTAATAGCGAAGAACTCGCGGTCATAGTGCCATTATGGAATTCTCTGCTACAACAGGTTGAAGATGTACTTTTTGTTGCAACAAAGACTGAAGACTTAATTGCCTTGAAGCGAGCGAAAGAGCTACTAATCACCTATTAGCTTGGATCATGCTCATAGGTGCGTCCTTGATGTGGTTTAGTTTGGTGACGTTTATCTGTGCAGGGGTGACCATTAAATATTTGTTGATCGTTAGCGGTAGAGAAACCGTCTGGTTGTTGGCAATCGGCATGGACTTCTCTAGCTTGTTGCTGTTTAAATCTGGCGAGTTGTTTTTTAAGGAATAGACGTCCGAACAGACTTAATAGGATAAAACTCAACGCTCCGAACAATAGCAGGAATGGCAGAGCTATGAGTGCTAGGATGAAAACCGTAATACCGATAGCAAATGCTACCAAGCCTTTGACACCGGAGAACCTTGCTTGAAAAGGTGATTGTTGAAATTGACTATAAATCATAAAAACTCCAAAAATTAACTGTGATCATTCTGCATATTTAATAGCCTAAGATCACGTTAAATTCAGTTAATCTGACTGTAAATATGTAACAGATTATCAGTAAAGGTGATAACGCCCTCAAGAATCACAATGATAAGCCAGTTGGATTAACCTAAGCTGAATAGCGAGCCAATTATTACAATTTTGGTTATGTCATCTTCATGTTGCCCAAAGTCTAATGATCAGAAGTCACACTATCGAAAGCTTCAACGACGCCGCATTTAGATCATTGGCATTAGGATCAACATGCACATTTAATAGGCATTCATCGCCTCTATTCTTAAATTTTAGGCCAAGTAACCACAAACTCGCTGATATCAAGCAACACCCTTTGTCCGCCTGTTGCTAACCGCAGGTGATGAGCATTTTTTGTATGCAAAATGATAGTATTAACCATGTGCTCAGCCTGCTCTTAAATCTACATTTTAAGGAAAAAGTGTATAGGGTGGAGGATCGTATCAGGTTCAAGGTACAGTTTATATCTTATGTCGGTTACACTAATGTTTATATATGGATTGAAATAAGAGAGCACAGTGGCCCGCCCTATCTGCCCTAAATGTCATTATCCCTTGAAGGCTTGTTTATGCGTGAGTATCGAGCCGATGCAAGTCTCTACAGAGTTAATCGTGTTGCAAGATCCCAGCGAAGTAGGGCATGCCAAGAATAGTGTGCGCTTGTTATCTTTGGTTATCTCTGAGACGCGAGTGTTAGTTGGTGAGGAGTCAGCTGATTTTGAATGGCTGCGTCAGTATCTTGATGCCAGCACTAAGCCCATTTATCTAGTGTATCCTTCCGATAGGAGTAAGAATGCCGAAGAAGAGCAGTTTGATGATGAGGTTATTCTGCTGTTGCTCGACGGCACTTGGAAGAAGGTCTATAAGTTATTACAGCTTAACCCTTGGTTACTTCAATATCCTTCCCTGCATCTGAATCTGCTGTTGGGATCAAATTATATCATTCGCAAGGCGAGTCGTAGTGATAGTCTCTCGACATTGGAGGCGGCGGCCATGGTGCTTAAGACTATAGAACCCGAACTGAGTGTGGCCCCTTTAACTCGAGCATTGAGTGCTATGGTTAATCAACGTCTTAACTCTATGCCTGCGAGTGTGCGAAAGCGTTATGAGTAACTTTATTTGATTTGTGGTGGAGATCGCCTACCATTTTGGTATCTAAGCCATCAAGCTTGTACTCGACAATATGATAATAACGTTCTGTATTATCTATATGCTTCCAAGGAGGAGTGAATGGTATGTAATAGAAATTTCCGCTTAAGTCGGAAAACCTGTGTGTTTGCAGTGGTTAGTTTATTATTTATAAATGTATCTATAGCGTCGGACACTCAAAGTTTGGCAGATAAAGTCGATGTGGCACGTGAAAAGTCACGAGAACTTGAGCAAAAACAGTTACAAAAAGCTAAGGATGCCGCTGGTGAAACTGCAGTGCGGGAGAAAAAAATATACAAAAAAATGCAAGAAAATGACTGGGAAATGGAGCAAAGAGATAAGGCGAAAAAGCAATTTAATGAGCGTGAGTCTCGCGAGGCTAAGTATTTAAGAGAGGCGAGAGAATCGGCCTCAAAAGAACGGAAAATACCTAAGCCTATTTAAATGGTTTAATTACAAGCTTGAACTTGTGTCTAGCCTTACATGCTCTTAATCGTAAACAGTTTGTTATAAAGTATGCATGAATCGCTCAGGCCTAAATAGATAGTAGTTATCGTAGTCGTTAGAGAAGGCTACAGTTTTTGCTCTGCCGGTGATCTCATCTCTGGGGATAAATCCAATAACACGAGAGTCTGCACTCGCATCTCGATTATCGCCAAGTGCCAGATAGAAGTTATCAGGTACTTTTACTGGACCAAAATTGGCAAGTTTAGAGGGAGAATCATGGACTCTTATCATATGATCTATGCCTAAGAGGTTTTCGATGTTATCTGAACTAGATGGCCGTTTTAGTTGAAGACGATATTTGAGTGGCTTGCCATTGATGACTAGCTGATTTTGTTTCATCTCGACGATATCACCAGGTATACCTATTACGCGCTTAACGAGCTTTTTATCTGCTTTGGCTGAATCGAAAATTATTATTTCACCACGAGCAGGATCGGCGATTTTTACAATGGAGATATGAGTGAAAGGGACACGGAGATCATAGGCCATTTTATTAACCAGTAACCTATCTCCTTCGAGTATAGTGGGCTTCATCGATCCCGTAGGTACCGTGTTCCAATCTGCAACCGCACTTCTAAATACCAACATTAATACTATAAACAGTAAAAAAGATTGGTTCTGTTTAAGAAGTTTGAGCAATTTTTTTATCATTAATGGATCCCTTATTAGTTGCATACCTACCTAGTATGAGAGCTATGAACAAGCTTGTTAGTTCCATTTTATGACTTAATTAGCTTGAAATAAATGTAATTCGATGTGACTGACAAATTATTTTATTGAGAGAAATGCCGCTTATGAGGATTATTTTGATACCGATGAAACCTTGTTTTACTTCGATACTTTAAGGGCTTGCAGTTGATATTTTCGAAGTTTGGTATCGACTTTACCTTCAATGTTCATTCCCCATTATCAGGTGAGTTCATTGACCGAGTTGCAGAGCTTGTTTTTAAACAAGGTGAGAGATTAAATTTAATGCAAAAATGATAAAAAGCATCAGCTAAGACATTTATTCTAGATTAATTGCAATTTATGATGCTTTCTTGCTCATTTGAACTAATTGCCTCTTTACATCAAGGTCAACAATCCTTATTATCAGCGGCGTTCGGAGAGATGGCAGAGTGGTCGAATGCACCGGTCTTGAAAACCGGCACGGGTTTATAGCCCGTCTAGGGTTCAAATCCCTATCTCTCCGCCACATTTAGATGAAGCCCTAGCAGAAATGCTGGGGTTTTTTCGTTTATAAATATATATTTTTGAGTCACGCAGGTTTATAGCACATCAATGTAGGGTTAAATCCCTATCTCTCCGCCACATTCAGATGAAGCCCTAGCAGAAATGCTGGGGTTTTTTCGTTTATAAATATATATTTTTGATCCCACGTTTTTTCCAAAATGAGGCGACTTTTTCTGCCTCTTGGGCCATTTGGCGCTGAGTCTCTCCTTGTGGGGGGTTATCATCAATGATATGTACTTTAAAGGTCCTTTCGGCTATGACTTTACCCTTAAGCTCTAAAGTCATGCGCCACTTACCTAATTTGTCGTGCTCCGGTGCCCAGATGGTATCGCCGAGATAGAATGTCCAGTCATTTTCTTTTACGTAGATCTCTCCATCGAAAGGGGGCCTGATATTGCCGTTAGCATCGGTAATATTTGGATGGTAGATGCAATAACGGAGTTTCTGGTTCTTTGCTTTTTTTATCTGGGTAGTAAAACCAAACTCGATATCGATTTTTGCGGGGACATGGACAGTAGACTTAATTAATCTGGGCAGGGCACCACTCTGATCATCCCATTGG
>JBAHZX010000019.1:0-19844 GCA_037132815.1 Shewanella sp. | reverse complement strand
AGAGTTAATACGGCAATAAGCTGTATTTGAGTATGATTTTTTCCGTGAGCTATATGCTCGGGAACTGCGTGTAACTTAAAATATAAAACACCCGCGATTAACACCAGAGCGACAACAACAACGATCATAATAGTCATTAATGGATCACTATCAGCGCCAGCTAAATAGCTAGGAATATGTTCTGTTTTCATTTGTTTACCTATTTTTATTTTGGCTATCTTCCCGCCAAGTGTTGTTTAGTTTTGAACAGGTTGTTTATATTAGGGTTTATATTGCTATCTAAATTAAAGTAAACCACACTTAGTCATATCAAACTCATCTGTTCATAATCTCTTAATTACAATCACAAAACTTCAAGATTAAGTGTTAATTACGCCCAATAGCAATACAAAATAACATTAAATGCCACAAAATAAAACAACATAAAACCAACATGTACGCGACATGACGCCAGCGCAAAATTAACATTAGGTTAACTTAGTGTTAGGCCACCATTCCGCGCTTATTGTTATAATAAAGCAATGATATGTAGGAGTTGAACAATCAATAATGATACGGTTCATCTCTTTCACGTTGAATAGCTATTAACGCTCTCCTTCTAACGTCAGCACATCAATTCCTTGGAAACAGAAAAAAAGCCACCGAGCTATAGCTTGTTAACCTAACTTAAATTTCAGATCGAGAAAGTTGGTTTCTTGAGTTGGTGACACGGCTAGCGCATGTTAATCCCTGACTCAAACAGGGTTGACCGATAGTCATCGTCTAGCTCTGCCATTTCCCCCCTCGCCATACTTGCTGATTTCGTTGTATCTTGTTTAAATACGCCCATGCCCTGATCTTATTTCGGTATGTTTATCATAGCTACTCTGGGTTAATCCTTCTCGAACATGCTTATGTCACCAAGCTTCTAATTCACTCTGCTATCGCTGTAATTTCATTTGTTTTGCTATCAACTGCTGTTTTCCTAACACTAATTGATATTGGCAACTCCATGCTCTTACGGTATGTAAGGCACGTTCTATTTCATCCGCTTTTAGCCGACACATAACATAAGCTATGCTGTCATGCTTTGGGATACCTGCATTGAAAACCCCAGGTTTTTAACCAATCAAGCTTTAGGTGCCCAAAGTCTTCAATATCCTCCCATCCTTTTGCGTCAGAGAGTACAGCACTAATAGCTAATAGAAGAATGTCGGTAAGCTAATGTTTTTTACAGCGCTCACTGCGAGTGATCTGTAATTTAATTAAAGTGTTTTAGAAAAGTAGCGCTCATACTGGGTAACCAAAGTGATTATTATCTTTATGACAAGTTCGAACTTCATAACCTAAATAATCTCAGGCATGAATAAAGAGCTTGGTTTTGTTGCTCGTACCTTGCATATGTACCCAGAATATTTAAAAGACCACCCGCTTGAACGCCTTTTAGGCAAAAGCATCAAGGCTGAGTATATTAATGATAAGAGAAGGGAGTTAAACATATAGAGTGGCAAATGTTATTTAAGGGGATGATCAATCTCTATCAAAGGTTCCCCGTGCTGAGAGTAAGGACTTGCTTGAGCAATAAGGGAGAAGTCTTGTTAAAAGATCTCCATGTGCAAACCCTCTCCATCGCTGTCCCTGCGATCGAGGATAACTCTCGTTAAAAGAGCTCCATCTGCAAATCCCCTCCATCACTGTCCCTGCGATCGGGGATAAGCACATCCATGTGCAAAAAAGCCCCGCTTGCGTTAGCAAAGGGGGCTCCATTTATTGACTTACTTATTTATTAAGTTAGGTATTTAGGTCTTGAAAGAACTTCTTCACGCCATCGAAGAAACCTTCAGCTTTCGGGCTGTGCTTCTGGGACGCTCCCGAGAGTGTCTCATCAAATTCACGTAACAGCTCTTTCTGATGTTCGTTAAGTTTAACCGGCGTTTCCATAACAACCTTACACAACAAGTCACCCACTGCATGACTGCGTACAGACTTGACACCCTTACCACGCATGCGGAACATACGGCCCGTTTGCGTCTCTGCGGGTATCTTAAGGTTCACCTTACCATCGAGTGTTGGTACTTCAATCCCACCACCGAGTGCGGCTTTACCAAATGAAATTGGCACTTCACAGTAAAGGTTATTTCCATCACGAACAAAAATTGAGTGTTCGCGTACACTCACCTGTACATAAAGGTCTCCCGGAGGAGCACCATATTCACCAGCTTCACCTTCACCAGATAATCGAATACGATCGCCGTTGTCGACACCGGCCGGTATTTTAACTGATAACGTCTTACTTTTCTCGACACGACCTTCACCATGACACTTATGACAAGGAGCTTTAATGATCTTGCCGCGCCCATGACAAGTAGGACAAGCTTGCTGCACCGCGAAGAAGCCTTGACGCATCTGTACTTGGCCTTGACCATGACAGGTACCACAGGTTAATGGAGAAGTACCTTTCTTGGCACCGCTGCCATCACAGCTATCACAAGCAGTCAACTTTGGAATGCGTAACTCTTTAGTCAAACCTATAACTGCTTCTTCCAAAGACAGCTCAAGATTGTAACGCAGATCACTACCACGAGCAGCCTGACGTTGACCACCACGACGACCACCACCGAAGATATCACCAAAGACATCACCAAAGACATCACCAAAATCGGCATTACTACCACCGCGATTAGGATCAACGCCGGCGTGACCGAATTGATCATAGGCCGCCTTTTTATCACTATCGGTGAGGATTTCGTAAGCTTCCTTTATCTCTTTGAAACTGGCTTCGGCACTTTTATCGTCTGGATTGCGATCTGGATGAAACTTCATGGCTAAACGTTTATAAGCCTTTTTTATTTCACGCTCGCTAGAATCACGGCTGACACTTAATACTTCGTAATAATCTCGCTTTGACATAATCTCACGCTTTTTTTGCTGTTGTGGTAGCTAGACAGCTAATCTTGTAATTCAAATCCAACTACGGGCGTTAGGGTTTCCCCTAACGCCCGCATTCAATAATTGAGGGGTTAGCCTTTATTATTTTTTGTCATCTTTCACTTCTTCAAACTCGGCATCAACAACATCTTCATCTGGCTTATCTGCTTGCGCTTCACCTTCTCCAGCCTGTTGTCCTTGCTCCGCTTGGGCCTTAGCTTGGGCAATTTCCATCAACTTAGAAGATGCTTCCATCAATTCTTGAGTTGCTTTTTCAATTGCTTCCTTGTCTTTACCTTGAACGGCTGTATTGACAGCAGTGATGGCTGTTTCAATTTTCTCTTTATCATCACTTAGTAATGCTTCACCGGCTTCTTCAATCTGCTTCTTCGTCGCGTGAACCATGCCATCTGCCTGGTTACGAGCCGTTACCAGCTCTTCGAACTTAGCATCTTCATCAGCATGGGCTTCAGCATCACGTACCATAGCTTCTACTTCTTCTTCACTCAGACCAGAAGAGGCTTTAATGGTGATTTTCTGCTCTTTACCCGTCTTTTTATCCGTTGCTGATACATGCAAGATGCCATCAGCATCGATATCGAATGCAACTTCAATCTGTGGAGCGCCACGTGGTGCAGCCTCGATACCTTCTAAGTTAAATTGACCCAGAGACTTGTTACCGCTCGATTGCTTACGCTCACCCTGAAGTACATGAATCGTCACTGCACTCTGGTTATCATCCGCAGTAGAGAAAGTTTGGCCTGCCTTAGTTGGAATCGTGGTGTTCTTCTCGATAAGCTTAGTCATCACGCTACCCATGGTCTCAATACCTAGAGACAGTGGTGTAACGTCGAGTAGCAGTACATCTTTCACTTCACCAGAAAGTACACCTGCCTGAACAGCTGCACCTATGGCAACAGCTTCATCTGGGTTGACGTCTTGGCGAAGCTCTTTACCAAAGAACTCAGAGACTTCAGCGCGAACCTTAGGCATACGAGTCTGCCCACCAACAAGAATCACTTCATTGATATCTGACACTGAAAGGTCTGCATCGGCTAAAGCAATTCTCAATGGCTCTAGAGTACGAGTGATCAAATCCTCAACCAGAGACTCAAGCTTTGCACGAGTGATCTTAACCACTAAGTGCTTAGGACCTGTCGCATCAGCGGTGATGTAAGGCAAGTTAACTTCTGTCTGTGAAGCACTTGAAAGTTCAATTTTTGCTTTCTCTGCCGCTTCTTTAAGACGCTGCATAGCCAATGGGTCGTTACGTAAATCCAGACCTTGATCTTTCTTAAACTCATCGGAAAGATACTTAATTAAACGATTATCAAAATCTTCACCGCCCAAATGAGTGTCGCCATTAGTCGCAAGCACTTCAAATGTCTGCTCACCATCAACGCTATCGATTTCAATGATTGAGATATCGAAGGTACCGCCACCTAAATCGTAAACAGCAACAATGTTATCGCCTTGTTTCTTATCGATACCGTAAGCCAACGCTGCTGCTGTAGGCTCGTTGATGATACGTTTGACTTCAAGACCAGCGATACGGCCAGCATCTTTAGTCGCTTGACGCTGTGAATCATTGAAGTATGCAGGGACGGTAATAACTGCTTCTGTCACTTCTTCACCTAAGAAATCTTCGGCAGTCTTCTTCATTTTCTTCAAGGTTTCAGCTGAAACCTGAGGAGGAGCCATCTTCTTATCATGAGCTTCTACCCATGCGTCACCATTATCGGCAGCAATGATTTTGAATGGCATAATGTCAACATCACGCTGAACCTCATCATCTTTAAAACGACGACCAATAAGGCGCTTAATCGCGTAAAATGTATTAGTCGGATTTGTCACTGCTTGACGCTTTGCAGGTTGACCCACCAAAATTTCATCGCCAGTGTAAGCGATGATAGAAGGGGTAGTACGATCACCTTCGGCATTCTCTAATACGCGTGGAGTTCCACCGTCCAATACTGCTACGCAAGAGTTTGTTGTGCCTAAATCGATACCAATAATTTTACCCATGAAGTGCTCCTGAAATCTTTTTAAGTAATGCTGAATTTGTTATCTAATGGAGATATGGGGTTAACTAAACCTTTTTCAAGCCTGAAAAGAAGTTAGTAAAGAATAATTCTTAAGAATTATAATCCAGAGAATGACTTGATATACCAAGTTTTAATTTGATGTTAACCGGTCCCATAATCTTGCCTTACCCCCTATATTGGGCCGTTTACATTGAATACAAGTGTAAATAGATAAAAATTGTACACTGGGACATTTTTGTTTTGCGGCTCAACTCAACTCACAAAAAATTAAATTAATATGAATACAATATAAGACGATCTTCTCTTCGGCTTAAATCAATAACCGAGTAATCGTCACCGACTTAGACAACATTGAAACATTTAAATCAGGCATATTTTTACCCGTTCCACGTCAAAGTGCAGATTTCAAAGCAAGCTAATTATTCTGTCCTTACTGTTCACTTTTATTTTTATTTATCAACAAAATAATCAATATCAACCCAAACACGGTCACAATACTCACCTGTAGTGGGCCTGAAACTCTAATCCCTAGTTCGCTGCGATTAATGATATCGAAAATATCTTTCAGGGCCCCTACCGATATCAACGCCATTGAGCCCGATAAAACATTTGTAAAACGTCTATTATTTCGCGTTCGTAGCTTTTCATACAGTTTGGATGTTTCTGAAATGATTTCTTCTTGACGATATTGGATTTTATCTAAGGTCTCTTGAGTGCGGATATGAAGCTTTTCAAAATCCATATGCGCGAACACCTTTTGGATCATCCGAGTATGATCGGGAAAAGTCATCATACTGCCTGCACTGATCAAATCTAATAATCCATGAGCATCATTAGTGAACTGCTTTAAACATTCACCTTCAACCGTTAACTTTTCTACACGGCCCCTGAGTTCTGACGCAGTGATCTTTTTATCTTTCAGTGTTAACACCGCTTGGTCTAAGCTCAACTTTAATTGTTCATCTAAGCGTTTATTGGTGAGATGGAATAGGTTATTAATTGCGGCTGCAACGTTCATCATTTCGGCCGATTGTTCTAACACCCAATTAGGTTGCTGAAGTAATGCTAAAATACACTCATGATGATTGATATAAACAAACTCTTCTCGGTTATAACAATCTTGGTTCAAATTAAACTCTTCAGAAGTCACGGTACGAAGGCACCAGTCATCCACCCCACTTCGTAGTTCTCTTTGCTGCAACACAAAAACAGGGTAAGCAAAATGGGATTTCAATGATTTAGCCGTAACTGGAGTATACTCCCCATCGACACATTCAACGATTCGATCCAACAATATGGATACAAAGCGATTCTCTGTTTTATTAAAGGTAAGGATGTCCGAGACGGGTTTTTCATAATGATCAAAGTTGCTACTGATGATTTTGGCTAGCTCGATAAATCGATTTTCTGCAAACGCTTCTAATAAGCTTACATCTTGATGATGCCAGCGCATTTTTTGATCCATGGCAAAGGGCGTTCCAAGTGACATAGCATGACGAACACCACTAGCACTCACGTTATCTAATTGTGCTTTTAGGCTTAACGCAAAAATACCCATCGGGTAATAAATTAATTCCACCTCAAAATTAAGGCTAGAGTCTTTGCCACCCTTATCGCGAAATACCATGGTTAACTCAGGCAATTTCCATGAGTAGATATCTTCAAAGTCTTTTGCAATCCCAGCCCAAATGTCATTCAGCATGTTGCGTTGAGGCGTTTCTGCTCCCCAGTCTTGAAGATAAAGTTTATGTGCATTGGGTGCTTGATTAACAATATCAGACATCGATTGCCTTAATTCTCGAGTCACAATGTGATTAACGCCAGCAAAATATGAAATGCCAATGGCCCCACGCTCCACAAAAAGTTCCCCTGATCCTTTTGTCCTATGTTCACTAAAAAAAGCTAACGGTGACCAAAGCGCTTCTAAATCCGTCGACATAATGTATTTGTCATCGTCAGTTAATGCATTCACTGCAGCCATAAACACTGGCCGCAACTTAGTCATTTTTTGACTAAGAAGATCATGATCTCCCCAACGGATCTCACACAACTCAGCAATAATGGATACACCTTGGCTAAAATGTCGGTAAGAGTTGAACTCCTCGACTAAGTACTCAGCGTAAAATTGGCATTCAACATCATTAAACTGAAATGTTAGCTCGGTGACGCCTACTAAGTGTGCATCGATGCTTTCAGTCGCTTCTGCCATTAACCATTCTTGACTGGTATAGATACCTCGGTCGATATAACAAATGTCGATTTGAATGACTGCGAATTTTTGTAACACCTTATTTAAGGCGCTAGAGGGTAATGCTTCTAATGCGCTAATACTTGATCGCACCAATGTTTCCGCATGATGATACCGATTACTCTCTTCTACCTCATGGCGAGCATAGCCATAACAAGCGCAAAACAATAATAATATCTCATCATTTTTAATCTCTTCGAGATCTTGAATGGTGACTGTGGCTTGCTCTTCTAATTGTTCAACCAGTATAAAAGCCGGGGAGCTTTTAACTTGTAATTCATTTTTTGCCCAGTGGAAGCATTGTTCAAATTTTTCTGATCGGATGTATTCAAAAAACGTTATCAAAATGGATTGTTGTCGCGTATCCCGATCGAGTGTCATAAAGCTTCCTTGGATAAAATGCGTTGGCGTTGTATTTTTAGCCTTGGATCATTAGGCTTAAGGTAATAACTTTGCAAAAAAATGTGCTCGACAATATCACATGCTTGATATTCAGACAGTTGATTTTGTTCAAATTTAAAATAACACATTAACGCCATTGGCGTTGACTGCATATCGTCATAATGAGGAGAAAGGTATTCAAAATTAAGCCGAAAAAACCCTAACTGCTCGTAAAAACCTTCAGGTTCGGATTCAGCCTCTACCAATAACCATTTAAAATCTGGGTGAGAGTCAAAAAAATCAAACAGTTCATTGCACAACATTTTTCCCAAGCCTTGGCCTTGATGGCTAGGTGCAATGAATAAATAGCCTAACAGGGCAAAAGACAGCGACGGATACAGTTCGGTTAATGACATACCTAAGACTTGATCATTTTTATATAGCAATATGCAACGAGACTGGCCGCTATTAATCGCTCGTTCAATTTCAGCTATTGGCTCTCGCTCCCATTGAGGGAATACTTCATAATACAAGGAAGTAGCCTTTTCCCAGAGTGGGCCCACAGCATGTGTAAGTTGTTTAGTCTGCATGAATTTATATATTGTTTCTTTTTCTACATCATACCAAAGCTGTCTTTGAAGTATCAGTAACGTTTTAACATAAAATACCGCTCTGGGCTGCCAGAAAATGCAGGTACGGTCCCTACAATCTCAAAACCAAGCTTTTGGTAGAAGATAGGGGCTTGATAAGACAATGTATCGAGCTGAGCAACAAGGCAGCCTCGCTTCTTTGCCTCGACTTCTGCCAGTTCCATCAGTCTACGACCAAGTCCGGTTCCTCTGGTTGCTTTATCTACCCAAACTACGCTAATTAGGAAGTTTTTATAAAGAGTCTGTCCCGACACACCACCCATAATTTGGCTATCCTCATCACGAGCAATCACAGACAGAGACTGAGTTTTTTCAGGCCCCATATGTTCATATTTATGCTGCCGAACACCCGCAACAAGTGCATCGAAGACAACTGAGTCTTCTTCATTAATTACCTCAATTTTCATTACATGGCCTCCAAGCTAACTCCCATTCTAATAAAAAGCTTATTAATTAAAAAAATGTAAGCCATTTCTGCACCTTAACTCCATCAGCTTCGAGATGTATATTCACCGATCCCGATCCACTTGTAGGTGGTCAAAGCTTCCAGTCCCATGGGACCACGAGCATGCAATTTCTGAGTGCTCACAGCAACCTCCGCACCGAGTCCAAACTGGCCACCATCAGTGAAGCGGGTGCTAGCATTAACGTAAACGGCTGCCGAGTCCACCTGATTGACAAACTGCGTCGAAGCGTGAATGTTATCAGTTAATATCCCTTCCGAGTGCCCACTGGAATAACTTCTTATATGACTTATCGCGCCATCAATATCATCAACAACCTTGATGCCTAATGTTAGGGATAACCACTCCTGAGCATAAGTGTCTTCGGTAGCCGTTTCAATTGCTTGATTTTGCTTTTTTGCAATAATGATTGCACTGTCACAGCCATAAAAACTCACTCCTAAGGCCACTAGTTTCTGAAACAATTTAGGCAAGATAACATCTGCGATGTCTCGATGAATTAATACGGTATCCAGAGCATTACACACGGTAGGTCGCTGCACCTTAGCATTAGCAATGACTTGAACAGACTTCTCAATATCAGCATCTTTATCGGCGTAGAGGTGACAAATGCCAACGCCACCCAAAATCACGGGGATCGTTGCCTGCTCGGCGCATAACCGCTGCAAACTGGGACCACCACGAGGCACTATCATGTCGACATATTGATCCAACTTAAGCAAAGCCGATACTAGGCTGCGATCTGGACTTTTAATAAGCTGCACCGCATCGGCGGGTAAGCCTTGCTCCACGACAGCCTCACGAATGGCTTCACTCAAGGCCAAGTTAGACTGTAAGGTTTCTTTACCGCCACGCAGTATCACGGCATTGCCAGTCTTAAGTGCTAAGACCGCAATATCAACAGTAACATTAGGACGAGCCTCGTAAATAACACCTATAACTCCAAGTGGTACTCGACGACGAGAAAGGCGCAAGCCATTATCTAAGCGCTGACTATCGAGTTCGGTGCCAACAGGATCGCTCAAATTTATCACATTATCGATATCGGCAATCACCGCTTTAAGGCGCGACGCATCCAGTAGCAAACGATCGACCATAGCATCATTGAGGCCATTATTTTTCGCCGCCGCAACATCTTTTGCGTTAGCAGCGACAATAAGCTCGCTTTTTTCATTCAACTTAGCCGCAATCGCTTCAAGCAAAGCCTTTTTTTGAAGACCATTCAAACCCGCAAGTGCATAACTTGCTCGTTTGGCTTGCTGGCCGAGTGCCTGTATATCTACTTGGTTATTCTCTATCACGTCTCTTCACCCTAAATTTTATCAAAAATTATAAAACCTTAGCCCTATGAACCTTCTCTATTAAAAAACGACCATATCATTACGATGAACAATGGCATCACCGTGGTTATAACCGAGCAAAGACTCGATATTGTCTGAATGTTCCCCAGCTATCTTGATAAGATCTTTGGCACTATAACGGCTCATGCCTCTGGCATATTCTTTACCCTCACTGTCAATAAGCTGCAGAGTCGCCCCGCGCTCGAACTCTCCTAGCACTTCAACGATACCTTTAGGAAGTAAGCTTCGTCCTTTCTGTGTCACCGCCAATACAGCACCTTGATCTAGCACCAACTGGCCTTTAGTCGCCTGCCCCGCTAAAATCCACTGTTTACGGCTCTCCAACGGGTTTTCTAAGGCGGTAAAATGAGTACCTACAGAGGTTTTACAAACAGATTTTTGTATCACCTGCGGGTGATGACCCGAAGCGATAATCACCTCGACACCTGCCCGACGAGCAATATCAGCCGCTTGGAGTTTTGTCGCCATGCCTCCGGTCCCAAGACCAGACACGGCTCCGCCTGCTAACATACGTAGGCTGTCATCTATATTAACCACTTGTTTGATAAGTTTGGCATCGGGGTTTAAGCGAGGATCAGCATCGAATAACCCCTGTTGGTCCGTTAGCAAGATGAGCAGATCAGCATCACAGAGCAACGCTGCTCGAGCTGAAAGATTGTCGTTATCGCCCACCTTAATCTCATTGGTCGCCACCGCATCATTCTCATTGATGATGGGAATGATGCCATGAGCAAGCAATGCATTGAGTGAGTCTCTGGCGTTGAGGTAGCGCTCTCGATCGTGAAGATCGGCGCGAGTAAGCAGTAACTGTCCCACGTGTAAGCCATAAATGCTGAAAAGCTGTGACCAAGCTAAGATTAACTGGCCCTGACCCACAGCCGCTAACAACTGTTTATTGGCTACCGTATCGGAGAGTTCAGGGAAACCTAAGTGTTCTCGTCCAGCCGCTATCGCCCCCGAAGTACACAAGACAACTTCGACACCCGCTTTCATCAGCGCCGCCATCTGTCTTGCTAATTCAACCATGTGTGCCTTATCTAGCTGTTTGCTACCAGAAGTCAGTACACTCGTTCCTAGTTTTACCACTACGCGGCGGTATCCAATTTCACTTAAGTTCATTATCATCATAAAAAAAGATCTGAACTTAGCGTTATACCCAATCCTGAGGGGAAATGGTAGTAAGCTCAGTAAAAGAAACTATAAAAGCCTTTTTTTCTAAATATAATTCATTAAAAAAGGCCATATACTGCATGACCTTTAATTTTGGAACCTATTCCTTATAACAGACCGGGAAAGGTCAATAACGCAGTATAAATCACCTCTAAACCCACCCTATGGAAGCTCCTGAGCAAATCCACTTATTATTTTTCAGCTTTAATCATGTATTGATATAAGCCCACGAGTGGTGTGGCAGTCGGACTACCGTAGAGCGGATGACCTTCGGTGGCGCTGCCCGCAATATCAACATGTGTGAAGGCCATAGGCTTAATAGAGTTAAAGCCATGAGTGCTCAAACCCGATGCTTCTAACAAAAATGCAGCCGGATACTGATGACCACGAGTCGTTAGCGATGAGGGGCCATTGTTAGATGAGATGATGTCTGCGGCACCCGATGGGTCAACAATTTTGGCAAAATCTTCACGACGTAACACCGACTGCTCAATAGGCTCACCCCAGATCTGGCCTAATTTCGCTATACTCGCTGCTATACCGGCCTGCTTCGCCACTGCATTTTCTACCGTAGCGGTATACCCTCCGAAACAGCGCACCACATGGCCAGTTAATGTCGCCACTGAAAATAACTCCGGCTTGATCGCATTTTCAGCTTTTATCCGTAAATGAGAAAGCAAGTCCGCTAGCACTAGGCGACCTTCGGCATCGGTATTACCGATTCTGACTCTAACGCCAGCATGGCTTGTAATGATCTCATCGGTAACAAAGGCTTCGCTGCCGATGCTGTTACGCACCAAGCCAAGCTCGGCAACAACACGGATCCCCTTCGGCTTAAGTATAGATAACGTCTTCATCAGGCCAGCAACTGCCGCCGCGCCACCTTTATCTCGACTCATGCCAGCCATGCCACCAGCAACCTTAATATCCGCGCCACCAGTGTCATAGATAACGCCTTTACCCGCATAAAAGTAGGTATGTTCTATTTCACCACCGCCAATATACTCAAGTTGAACCACACGGGGTTGATGTCTGGAAACCGCAAATGATGAACGACCTACGGCGCTAAGCAGAGGATAATCCCGCTCCAAAATATCTCTGTCTTCCACCACACACACTTTGAGGCCAGAGTGTTGATAGGCTGCTACACAATAATCGGCAAAAGCCGCTGCAGACATGCGTTCAGGCTCTGTGCCACACAAGTCTCTGGCTAAGTATCTTCCTGCCTCAATGGCATTCAAATTCTGGCTATCTTGGGTTGAATTAAACAGGCCTATGGCCTCAAATACTGGCGTATCGCCACTGACTTCTCTTCGCTCAAGGGGTTGCCACAATTCCTGACCACAAGCCAAGGCGGCGACTTGAGTTGAAAATTGATAGCGCTCATCATTGTCGTTGGCGACAACCAGCAAAGGACGAATAGCACCAGCATCTTTGGCCAGTTTAATACCCGCTCTCGCCGCATCAGCAAAAATACGCACATCTTCAAAATCATCCTGACTGTTTTTCACTGGGGAGATGATCAAACGACCACCAGCCAGTCCAGGGGCAAATAAAAGGGTTGGCGATTGACCTACGCGCTTATCGACCTTAGCACCGTGCCCCGCCAGCAATGTTACTTCATCAAAACCAGATTTACTGATATCTGTAGTTATGACAACCAGAGCATCCCAACCACTGCCTTCAAAGATTGCATCATCATCGAGCACATCAACAAAATTAACCTGAGCCATGAATCATCCTTCTGCTTGTGAAATCGTATCATTGGATTCTATAAACCACAGATAAAACTTTGTTTTAAATGAGTCGTTACAGAACACACACTTATTGCTTGAATCTAGCTGTACGCACTTTTATCATCTGTTTATTAAATGCATTATTCACTATAAATTAAGCCGATGCCAAGTGCTTATAAAATATTGCTGGAAACTTTGTATAACACCCTTTACATAGGCAACATTCTGGTCTGATAATCTTGGCATTTAGCTGTGATAGAATACTGTTATATTTAGCCTCCAAGTTGTATTCTAAAAGGGAATAACCCGTGACAGCAATAAGCCAACTACAACCTCAAGCACTCTGGCAATGGTTCGATCAGATCTGTGCCATTCCGCACCCGTCAAAACATGAACAAGCGCTCAGTGAGCATATTCAAGCTTGGGCACGAAACAAGCAACTTGAAATTGTTGAAGATAAAGTCGGTAACCTTATCATCAAAAAACCAGCAACGCTTGGCATGGAAAACCGTAAAACGGTTGCTCTGCAGGCTCATATTGATATGGTGCCACAGAAAAATTCTGATAAAGAACATGACTTTGAGAAAGATCCTATTATTCCTTACGTTGACGGAGAATGGCTAAAAGCCCAAGGGACAACTTTAGGGGCTGACAACGGCATCGGCATGGCTTCAGCTTTAGCTATACTCGACTCTGACGATATTTCTCATGGGCCACTCGAAGTGCTGTTAACCATAGATGAAGAAGCTGGTATGACTGGTGCTTTTGGCCTCGAAGCCGGTTATCTAGATGCCGACATCCTGATCAATACAGATTCAGAGCAAGAAGGCGAGATCTACATGGGTTGTGCCGGAGGTGTCGACGCCAAGATCAGTGTACCTATGGTATGGCAAGCCCCAGAGTCGAACAACTTGACATATAGCTTAACCCTCTCGGGTTTAAAAGGCGGTCATTCGGGTGTAAACATACATCTTGGACGTGGTAATGCCAATAAACTGCTAGCCCGCTTCCTGTTTAATTATGCCGATGATTTGGCGTTGGAATTAACCAACTTTACCGGAGGGTCTCTGCGTAATGCTATCCCCCGTGAAGCCTGTATCAGCTTTATGCTACCCGCTGAAAACATCGTCAAACTTGAAACTCAGATCCAAGATTTTCAAGCACTAATAAGGGAAGAGCTAGCCATCGCCGATCCCGACATGTTACTTGAGCTAGCCGAAGTCTCTGCAGCCAAACAAGTGATGAGTGAAGAGACTCAAAATATACTGATTGACCTACTTAATGCTTGTCCAAATGGCGTTATCCGCATGAGTGATGAGGTTGAAGGTGTAACTGAAACTTCATTAAATGTTGGTGTCATCAGCACAGAAACACAGAGCGTTGAAATTCTATGCTTAATTCGCTCACTAATAGATTCTGGTCGTGAAGAAATCGAGAGCCTATTAACGTCACTAACAAACTTAGCCGGCGTCGAGATAAACTTCAGTGGAGCTTATCCAGGGTGGAAGCCAGACAACAGCTCACCTGTGATGGCGCTCGTGCGTGAAACCTATAACGACATCTACAACAAGCAGCCAGTGATTATGGTGATCCATGCAGGTCTTGAATGTGGACTGTTTAAGAAGCCTTACCCTGAAATGGATATGGTTTCAATTGGCCCGACTATCCGTTACCCACATAGTCCTGATGAGAAGGTACTCATTGAGACTGTAGACCAGTACTACAAGCTCCTGTTAGCAGTATTGGAGCGGATTCCAGAGAAAAATTAAACAAGGTATCGAGTTCCTAGGTGCTAATATCTAGGAGCTCGAACCTAAAGGCATTAACTTAAAAATATTCATATGCAACCGCTTATACTAACAACTTCCTTTGGGAACCTTCTTTAAAAACCTAAATTCATCTGTGACTCTCTCACTTCATTGTCTGCCACTCTGGTATTAACCACCGACTGACTCGCTAAACCAACCGATACACCGAGTAAACGAATACCTCTGCCCTGCTGGCGCTCCAGCGCTTGTGCAAGTAGATCATAAAATAACTTCACTGATAGCTCATCGGCTCTATGCTCTATGGTGGTTTGTTTAAAATCACTAAATTTAAGCTTTACCACTTGCTTATTAATGGTGCGATCTTTTGCGCTACGCATCACCCGAGCCGTCAACTCATTGATAAGCTGAGGCATCACTCCAAGACACTGCTCCTGAGTGTAGATATCTTTTGCCAGTGTCGTCTCGACACCCACAGATTTACGCTCCCTGTGTGGTGAGATATTGCGCTTATCGATCCCCTGAGCCCGATCAATTAAGATAGCGCCAAATTTGCCAAAACGCTCAATCAAGGCCATTGGTGGATAATTTTGCAGATCGCCACAAGTTGTAAGACCAATATCCTCAAGCTTCTTGCCCGTCACCTTGCCAACACCAGGGATCTTAGTCAGGGGTAAGTTTTTCACGAAAGTGGAGATCATATTCGGGGTGATCACATATTGTCCGTTAGGTTTATTCAGATCAGAGGCGACCTTAGCAAGAAATTTAACCGGTGCAATACCCGCCGAAGCGGTGAGACCTGTGACCTCGAAAATTTCTTGCCTGATAGATTCCGCAATTAAGGTAGCAGAGCCATGACATAAGTTGCAGTCGGTGACATCCAAATATGCTTCATCCAAAGATAGGGGCTCAACCAAGTCAGTATAGCGAGTAAAAATTTCACGGATCTGCACCGAAACTTCTTTATAAACCGTCATGCGTCCAGGCACCAATACCAGATCGGGACACAATTTTAACGCATACCCAGACGCCATGGCCGATCGGACGCCGAAGACCCTAGCTTCATAGTTACAGGTGCTGATCACCCCACGGCGATCACTGCGACCTCCCACCGCTATGGGTTTCCCCCTCAATTCAGGAAAGTCACGCATCTCGACAGCGGCAAAATAGCAGTCCATATCAATATGAATGATTTTTTTTAAATTAGTTGTCAAAACACTCTTCTTCACAAATGGCCCTCTTACATCACTATACTGTATATAAAAACAGTATCCAATATAAATGAGAGCTACAGGTTAGAGTGACACGCAAAACATACAAAAATGCCATCGAGTCGTTAACCCAATGACATTATCTACATCAAAAAACATTTAGCTTCAGTCCCCTACTAAATGTTTAGCATGAAACTTCAAGTGCTGCTCTATGAAGCTGGCGATAAAGAAGTAGCTGTGGTCATAGCCCTCATGGCGTTCAAGCACGAGAGGATATCCACTCGCCTTAACCGCAGCTTGCAGCATATCAGGTTTGAGCTGCTCAGCTAAAAAGTCATCAGCTTCCCCTTGGCTTACTAGGGCAGGCACAAGTGATGATCCATCTAACTCAGAGGCTTTTCGCATTAATGTACAGGCATCGTAGTCAGACCACGCCGTTGTATCTAGGCCCAGATAAGCGTTAAAGGCTTTCTTACCCCAAGGGCTATTTATCGGATTGCAAATAGGGCTAAAAGCCGAAACAGACTGGTAATCAGCACTGTTTCTCAGGGCGATGACTAAAGCGCCATGTCCACCCATTGAGTGTCCAGCAATAGAGCGCTTATTAGTCACCGGAAACATGGACTCAACCAAGGCGGGTAACTCATGAACGATATAATCATACATCTGGTAGTGCTTGTTCCACGGAGCCTGAGTCGCATTGACATAAAAACCGGCACCTTGACCTAAATCGTAGCCTTCATCGTCGGCAACATCACTGCCTCGGGGGCTAGTATCCGGTGCAACAATAGCGATCCCAAGCTCAGCAGCAAAACGCTGGACACCTGCTTTATGCATAAAATTTTCATCGCTACAAGTCAAACCAGATAACCAATAAAGTACCGGTACTTTCTCACCGTTCGATGCTTGTGGTGGCAGGTAGATAGCAAAACGCATCGCACAATTTAAGCGCTTAGACTGGTGACTATATCGCTTATTCCAACCATCAAATATTTTATTATTACTGAGGTTTTTGACTGTCATTATTTATCCTTATTATCACTTAACATTCAAATAAACAGCGGGTTTACGCAAATATTACAGCAGTAGGACGGTTGATTAATCAAAAGGTGAAGCGGTAGTATCCGCTTCGAGAGCATTTATCGAAATGACTATTTATCGAAGTGGATCACACTACGAATGCTCTTGCCTTCATGCATAAGATCGAACGCGTCATTGACCTGCTCAAGACCCATGGTATGAGTGATAAAATCACTTAATTTAAACTCACCAGCTAGGTAACGCTCAACATAGTCAGGTAACTCAGAACGACCTTTAACACCACCGAATGCAGAACCTTTCCACACTCGACCCGTCACCAGTTGAAATGGTCGAGTTGAGATCTCTTGTCCAGCACCTGCTACACCAATAACCACCGACTCTCCCCATCCCTTATGACAACACTCGAGCGCCGAACGCATCACGTTGACGTTGCCGATGCACTCGAAGGAGTAGTCGACACCACCATCTGTAAGTTCAACGATGACATCCTGTATGGGCTTATTATAATCTTTAGGGTTGATAAAATCGGTAGCACCAAGCTTACGAGCCAAAGTAAACTTACTTTCGTTGATATCGATAACTATGATGCGGCTCGCTTTCGCCATGGTTGCACCAATAACAGCAGACAGACCAATACCGCCCATGCCGAAGATAGCAACGGTTGCACCTTCTTCAACCTTAGCCGTATTCATCACCGCGCCCATGCCAGTTGTTACACCACAACCTAACAAACACACCTCTTCTAATGGCGCATCAGGGTTTACTTTGGCCAGAGAAATCTCAGGCACAACAGTGTACTCAGAGAAAGTAGATGTGCCCATATAATGAAAAATATCTTTACCGTCTTTGGAAAAACGAGTGGTACCGTCTGGCATTAAGCCTTTACCTTGAGTCTCACGGATTTTCTGACACAGATTTGTCTTACCTGACTTACAAAACTTACACTCACCGCACTCAGGGGTATAAAGTGGAATAACATGATCACCGACCTGTACACTCGTCACGCCCTCACCGATAGACTCGACAATTCCGCCACCTTCGTGACCTAAAATACAAGGAAAAATGCCCTCAGGATCATCACCCGATAATGTGAATGCATCAGTATGACATACGCCAGTTGCAACCATTTTGATGCGCACCTCACCTTTCTGTGGCGGCATAACATCAACGATCTCCATAGAAAGAGGCTGACCAACAGCCCAAGCTACAGCGGCTTTCGATTTGATTGTTTGTGCTGTCATTTTATCTCCAATATAATGAGTTAAATCATGGGACCGACCCCTAGGGGAGTATATACCCGTGATCATTGAAAATGCAGTTTTTTCAAGCAAAATATTGATTTTTCAGAATGAGATCATGATAACGACATGCAAAAAAACACCTAACAACAGAAATTAAACAGGCACTTGAATCACCACATAGAAAATGCAACGATAAACGCGAGTGTGATTATCTTTCGGCATAAAATAATTACTGGTGAGATTTCCTGTAAGAGAGATAACAAACTCATCTTCAAACAGTTTCTTTGACTGCCCTACAATAATTTAAAAGGGAATATTGGCATTGGATACCCATTAAAAATACCAACCACTAGCAATCCTCTGTATCTACTTCTAAATACATATACCCAGTCGTTTCAGAATCTTCCTCTTTATTATTATAATAAACCACATTACAATTGGATCCCGCTTCTACCTCACCTGGTAGGTAAAATGCAATCTCCCCTGATAATGTTTCTAAATTGAGGGTTGCTCTATAAGACCATTTTGAACTATCTTCCTCTCTAACATGAACTGCATCGATGTCTAATAAATTCTCGAGGGCATCGGTCCACTCAGCTACAACATAACCTTTATTTATGTATATAGGTTCACCAGTCGAATTAAGAACATAGGGAGAATTCTCCTGTTCCTTTTCCTTTTCCTGATTACCTGCAATGACAGACTTGGAATAAACGAGGCTATTCGCAGACTTTATCGTACCAGCCAAGTTCAATATGAGAGCAGTATTCGCATCAGATGATAGATTTACAAACTTAGGTATTGCCACGGTACTTAGAGATCCCCTCATTTTTCAATCTTAAATAATCCCGAAGATTGAACGGTAAATAGGCTGATTTTTAAGGTAACGATAAAAATTATCCATTAGAGGTTCTGCCTACTCTTCTCGCATCGTTGGTAACAGTTCATAGTAAATACAACCTTGGCGAAACAGAGAGTATGAGCGAGTTTTACTGGTATTTGCCTTTATTGTCTTTTCCAAATCAGCATCCTTGCCCGCTTTTCCTAGTAGCGTCAGCAAACCTATCGCCAACAAAAACAATCGGTCTCTACGTACCGGGGAACGCGTGTAGGTGGCACTCATTCCCATGCCAAAACGATAGTCTTTAATGTCACGAAAAGTCGTCTCTATCAAATGACCCGAGCAACAGCGTGTTTATTACCCGTTATTTGAACGTCTTTAAGGGTTCTTATTCTGCCGCTGCGTAATAGCCAGTCCTTTACTGGAAACCGCTCTCCTACCGCATCGGTGACTTTGATATTAGCCTTAATTCTAATGATGAAGTCAAAACCCAGCTCATACTCAATGAAGTTAATTGTCGCCTAATAGCCGTATCACTAAAGCCTCTATCAGCAACAATAGTCACTTTAACATCCTCTGCAACGAGCGCCCTTAGCTTAACCAGCAACTCATCTTCATGGTTGTTTCTATTGCCTTTTGGCTCTGTTGTAGAACACTGTTGTCACCCATAGGCAGCGACTAATATTCCCTGTTTATTGAGCTTGGCGTTACTTTCCCTAAACCAAGCAAGATAATTTGATAAATACTTTGTTGCTACGCCTTTCATTTTTCCGTTAACCCAT
>JBAHZX010000012.1:0-6570 GCA_037132815.1 Shewanella sp. | reverse complement strand
CTGTCGGGCACAGGGCCAAAGGCAGGCGGGCCACATTATCTCACGCGTTTTATCACAGAAAAAACCCGTACTAACAATATCACCGCCATTGGAGGTAATGCCACACTTTTATCTCTAGGTGATAGTGATGAGTAATTGCTGAGATCTAGCATCTTGTACCCTAAAAGACATTGTTGCTTAAAGCTGAGCATTTGATGCAACAATCCCCTCGCCCGCATACTTAGCAATCAGTTCAGTCGGGATGAAACCATAGATGAAAGAACCCTGTGTGATACCCAGTAGCAAGTAAGGCAGTACCTGCTTAAAGTCTTTCCAAGTCGAGCGCCAGATCCGCATCCAACGACTCTCTGCTTTTTCTATTTGTCCTTCACTTTCTGTATTTTCAGCATTAGCACTTTCAGTTCCACATGATGAACGAGTACAGCATAAAGAAGTTGTAGCTTCACTTATTGTAGCCGCTCCGCAACCACTAGCTTCCATGGCTAATATAGGAGCCGATTGAGCTGCAACTCCGCAAGCTTTTACAGACTCAACAGCAGACTTTTGCTCTGCAGAACTATTTTTAGGATCGCACATAACGCTCAAATCCTAGCTTCTCCAGAACGAAACCTGATGTAACGGCTACCACTAAGGCTACAGTAAAGTAGAACACAGCCACCTTAACGCCGAAGGTCACCACGAACAAACCTATGATCACCGGGACTAGAGAAGAGGAACACCATCATGGGGCCGAACCCCACTCTCGCCCTGAGTAACCCTTTAAGAAAAGGAATAGTCGAGCATGAGCAAAATGGCGTTATCGCCCCTAACAGCGCAGCAACCACATAGCCCTTGCCGTTACGAGAGCTCAATATGGATTGGATTTTCTCTGGGGTAATAAACTCCTGTAGTACACCCACCAAGTAACTGATAACCAGAAAGAGGATGTTCAGTTCGGTTGCCAGAAGGCGAACATATTTGCGGCCTCACGGGCCATGGCTAAGATTTCAGGACTCATAATAATTTCCACCATGCTCATAGTTTCAAAATTTTATTTCGAAACTCATATTTAATATATATTTCGAAGAATGTTGAAATAACAATTGAATTAAAACCCTTGCCAAACTATTATTCTGGAATAATCGAAATAAATTATACCTAGGAGTGACGTAATGATAGATAGCAAGATGAGAACGGCAGTGGCCGACGCCATAGAATGGGCTCTGTTACAGGAACTAAGCTTTAAAGTCACTCAAAATCAGTCCATACGGCATTTCGCTTCACACCGTCTTCAATCGATAAAGGACGATTTGAGCATCTAAAATCAAGTACACCTCTTCTGGGGCGTTTAATCCATGCCGTATCTGAAGATCATATTTTTCTCGAAGGGGCCATATCCCCCGTCGCCAGTGGCGATGTATTTTTTGATGCTCTGCTAAAGATGCATACTCAACTCTGTAGCAAGGGGAGTAAACCAAAACGTTTGCCGTTACTTATCATGCGCAGTGACTTTATGGATGATGCCGAATCAGGCCCAAAACTCATCGAATTTAATGGCATAGCTGCCGGAATGGGGCCTTTTGCTCAAAAAATTAGCTAGCTACACAGCTACCTGAAAAACCAGTGGCCTAAGGCCTACTCCTCTTGGTCAGCCCTCGAAAATGGAAAGACTATCGTCAATCCGGCTATAGAGCGACTCTCCAAAAGCATTGCCCAAGCGACAATGCAGATTAAGAGAGAGTTTAATGATGAAGGACCAGCAAGCTTCCTGATGATAGTTCAATCAAACGAAGACAATGTGTTTGATCAACATCTGCTGGAACAGACATTACAGTCTCTGGGCATAAGAACCATAAGACACACTTTCCGTGAACTGCATGGTCAACTCTCTTCGGCTCAGGGTGATCACCTGATTTTAGACGGTATAGGACCCATAGATACCGTCTATTTACGTGCCGGATATGAATATTGCGATTACGCCGCCAACGATATTGTGGGCCAGGCTTGTTGTGAAGCCTTAATGCAGACCCGGGTCTTTATCGAGCAACACAGGGTTGCGGTTAATGCCACCGTCAGTCAACAATTAGCGACGAGTAAACGCGTGCAGATGTTGCTCACAGCCATGGACCCCGAAGCACTGACTCAATTTGATCTAAATCTCAATGAAACAAATACAGTAAAACTGCTCATGGGCGAGATGTTAGCCGTCGATAAAAACAGTGCTGCTTGGCTAGCGGATCGTTCGAGCGAAGATTGGGTGCTGAAGAATCAAGGAGAAGGTGGTGGTCACTGCATTTTCGATAAAGACATAGTGCCAAAACTTAGAAACTTGCAGCCTCATGAATATCAGGCCTAGTCCCTGATGCGCCGTCTGCACCCCAGACCAAGAGCAACGCCAGCTTTACTGGTTCGAAAAGGAGAAATCTCAGTCGTGAATGATCTGATCAGTGAAATCGGTATCTTCACCGTACATATTCAGGGACAGCCAGCCACTGAAGAAGCAGGCTATTGCGGTTATCTCATCCGAAGTAAATCTGCAGGCACAACTGAGGGAGGAGTACATAGTGGCATGGGAGTACTAGACTCGCTGGTTTACAAAGCTTAAAGCTAAAACACTGGATACAAGGGCCGTCTAGTTACAGGCCCCTTTTCAGCTAGGGCTTTATCAACTAACGCCTTATCAAAAAAGTCAGCAAAATCAACTAACCCTTGTTTCAGGTCGCTGAGATGATCTCATCATAGGAACAAGATTGCTCGTCTATGCAACATTCATCCTGCAGAAAACCGATAACACCTTCTAGCTTGGAAAAATCTGCAACGCAAAATAGCGTGCGACCTTCCCGCCTCTGGGAAAGCAAGCCGGCAGAAACCAGACTCGAGATATGATGCGAGAGTGTAGAGCCAGGGATCTGCAGTTGCTCCTGCAAGCTACCTACTGCTACGCCTTGAAATCCAGCACGAACCACACGCTTAAAAATGATTAATCGCGTTGGATGACCTAACTCTTTAAGCGCCTTAGCGACGACTTCGATATCCATCATGTTTCTACTCCCTCATACCCTGCTAACTTTAATCAAACCACAACTAAACAAAAGTATTTCGATTTTAGCAGAAATATAAACCGAAGAACAAACTATTGAATAATCATAATTCACTCGGCTATCAGCTGGCTTATATCGGCCAAAACATAGGCTCAGCCCCTTATACACGATATAATCGCTGCAGAAGCTTAGTTATCATCCAGCTTAATCAATACATACCTTTTGAGAGTTAAGAACATGGCAAGAACCGCTGCTGCACTGCACATATTAGTTAAACATAAAGAACAAGCTGAAGACATCATCAAACAATTGAAAAAAGGCGTTAAATTCGATGTATTAGCCAAGAGACACTCGACTTGCCCATCGGGTAAAAAAGGCGGAAGTTTAGGCGAATTCAAGAAAAGTCAGATGGTGCCACAATTCGATAATGTCTGTTTTACCAGTGAACTTATTACTCCTCATTTG
This sequence comes from Shewanella sp., assembly GCA_037132815.1. Classification (GTDB taxonomy): domain Bacteria; phylum Pseudomonadota; class Gammaproteobacteria; order Enterobacterales; family Shewanellaceae; genus Shewanella. The sequence goes on along the minus strand of JBAHZX010000012.1, from coordinate 3,085 downwards.
GTAAAGACTAAGTTCGGATGGCATGTGATAAAAGTGCTTTATCGAACCTAATAAAAATAGCTTAAATCTAATCGTTTGACGCAACAACCCTTCCCAATTCAGGTTAGCTAACTTTCTGTCTTACAGGCATTGCTAGATCGCAGATTTTGTTAAGTGCCCACTTCCCCCAAAAGTCGTGAGATGGGCGCTCATGATTTGTTGATAACATTTCTTGTCAGCCATTTTGACTAGAAAACCATTTTTTTACAAATTAGCGAGCCTAAAAATAAATCTACGTGCTTATTCCATGCACACGGCAACACGAGGAGTTAATTTTGTCACGAGTTCATAGGTTATAGTACTTATGTGCTCGGCGACGACTTCAACAGGTAGGTCACTTCCCCACATTATAGCTTCATCGCCAATAGCGTCATTCGAGTCCAATCCAAGATCAACAGTCAACATGTCCATAGATACACGCACCAGACGTCCATTAACCCACGCAGGGGTTCCCTCTGGCGCATTTCTGGGATATCCATCACCATAATCGATAGCGACAACGCCTAGCTTAATATCTGCTTTGGCTCGCCAATAACCGCCATAGCCCACAGGCTCACCCGCTTTATGCTCACGAACGGCAACCAGCTGAGATACTAGTTTCACCGCTGGCTCCAGAGCATGGTGCTTACCTCGATCCCCCAGCATAGGAGAAACACCATAAAGGACGATACCTAGGCGAATCCAGTCCTTATGACTGTTTGGCCAATATAATGTTCCAGCCGAATTGGCGAGTGTAGTGTCACCCGGTGAATTTTTTACCAAACAATTAAATTGATTCAACGCCTCTACTTCAAGCCATTTAGCTAAAAGCTGTTGGGGTGATAACTCGGTCTCTATCGGCGCTTTATTCATGGTCAATATTATACCCACAAGCTAACACTCTGATGTATAGTTAGTTTTGTCTGATTTATTGATACATTTTCAATCAGTTATAACGCCGTTAATTGATAGTCCAGTTTTTGATGTCCCATCACCTCAAAACCTTGCAATAGCCATTGCAGCTGCTGATATGAGAGGGCCAAAATTTCAGACTCTATTTTCGAAGGCCATTTAAAGCGTTCCTTATCGAGACGCTTATACCACAGTGCAAAACCAGTTCGGCTCCAGTATAAGATTTTAAGCTTGTCGCGAGCTCTATTGATAAAGACAAATAACGCATCTGAAAATGGGGAAAGCGGCATATCTTGCTCGACGATGACAACTAGGCCGTTAATGGATTTACGGAAATCGACCACCTCCCTATGCAGGTAGAGCGACTCTATATCAGAGAATAGTGACATCTAACGGCACTCCCTGAGCCGCTGAACTAACCAACGTGGGTCTATATTGATTGGAAGCGAGCCTCCACGGCCAGATTAATCACCGCCACTTCTTGTGGTGGCTCTGTCGCGAAGTAAGTCCTGCGCTTTGGGAGTGAGTTTTACAAAGGTTGAATGCAGCGCTTCCTTAGCCTTTATCAAATCGCTTCTCTTGCGGCTACAGGTTTTAACGACAAGGTGATGCTGGGAACAAAAATCAACAATCGTTAATTTGCTTTGTTTGTGAAGCTCTATGAGCTCAAGCCATTGTTCTAGCATCTTATTGTTTACGCAAGAGCATCTCTGTTACTCGGAAAATATCGGTAACAAAGACTCTACTCGCAAATTCGACCGAGAGTTATCCGACTGCAGAAGACTAAGTTGGCTCTGGTTCTGGCTCAGCCTCCTGATTATCAAGCTTAGAGGAGACTATTTCAATTCAGTCACTCTCGTTCTCATGAGGTGTCGTTGATAACTCTCTCAGTTTATGTCGCCAGCGACGTTAATGTGGAGGGGCAGATTTCTTCTTACTGACAGTAGTCCTGTAGAGATAAAGGGCTTGCCATTCGCTAATAGTTAGCGCTTAATAACAACATGTTCATTAAGCGGTGACCTTCCTATAGAGGACTTTCACCACATTAGTTCATGCCCATACTGGGCGTACACAAGTCATTAAAAAGAACAAAAAAACAGTTGGCTTTTGCTCCTTCGTCGCCATTTTAGCCAACAATTTTTTGCCTGTTAACAGGGCGTTAGCTGTACAAGGAAATTATGAGTCGGATTATATTATTGGTGTTTAATTTAATAGCTTTCAACGCTATCGCATGTTCATTTATACCTGCATTTGATGATTTTGTCATTACTGATAGTCCAGCGGTTAAGGCAACAAAACCTAATTTTACTGTTGATTCTATTCATAGAGGTACTGACGATGGGAATCATGGCTCTTGCTCTGATGCTGGTTTCATTGAGCTAAAACTTGATACTGTTCCAAGACATGAACAGGGGTATATTTTCAAAATTATTGAAGGTAAATTTGAAGACCAACTTTTCTATGGATCTCCTGTTGTTCCTTCAAAATTTATGGATAGTAAAAAGCTCTATAGTTTTCTTTGGTTAGATGGCAGCAGTGAAGAGCAAGAACCTATTAATATTACTGTTCAAATAATCGCTGTATCTCGTTCGGGAAATCAGAGTGAGCCACAGATATTAAAAATCACACACCCTGGTGTAGAAAAACCGTGGTGGAAAGTTTGGTAGTAAAGTACAGCTAACAAGCTGTTAAAGCAGGACAAAATTCAGTTGGCTGTTTTCGTTCCTCAACATTTTAGCCAACTAAATTTTGCCTCTTAACAGGGCGTTAGTTGCCGCAACTTATTCTAGTAAAATATTTTAAACTTACTGTGCTTTTCTGAAAAGCTAGGCATCAGTTTCGTTTCTTTGTCGTGGCAAACTATCGTTTTTAATAAAATAGTTTGGTGCTTTTTGTTATGCAGTTTTCGCCTTGAATTTTTCAGTGGAATAATAAGCAAAGAGGCGTAAGCGGCTCAAATTCGTGTTGGGCAATCAAGTTGCGGTTTGTATTTTTTGCTTCTTACTTCCTGAAATTAATTTTTAGTGTTATTGGTAAGAGTGATGTGCTTAACTGTCAGCAACTAACAAGCAAATCAACAAGGACAAAAAACAGTTGGTTTTGCTCGTGCCTCGCTATTTTAACCAACAATTTTTTGCCTGTTATTAGGGCGTTA
>JBAHZX010000007.1:0-24223 GCA_037132815.1 Shewanella sp. | reverse complement strand
TATAGAGCTTAAACAGTGTTAAAGCCTGCTTCCTGATGCCAGTAGCCGTTGCAACTGAATTCGGAGTCATTCTTTACTTGTTTTACCTGCAATTCATGCTCGCCATTGAGTAAATTATCTGCAAGCTCGACACTTCTCATGCCTGAAGGGGAAACCCTGAAATAATCTACGCCCATTTTTTCCATATCGGCTTTTTCCGATGAGAGGTCAATACAGGCCGCCGACTGAGTCTGTATGCCATTGAGGCGCAGTAGGGGCTCTGATTCCTGAGTCTGGACTAACAATCCTGTAGGATTCGAGATACAGATGGTTTGGCACTTGTCTTTGGTTAGCCTCTGGTGTCTGGCGGTAAAGCAGCGGGCAGAGAGGGCCAAAGGCATGAAGCCATGGCCAAATATTTCGATTTCGAAAGCGGGGGCTTCGATTGATAATACCTTATCGAGCCAATATTTAGAGAGCTCCACCGGCATAACGAAGCGCTGCATGCCCCAGCTATGTAACTTTTTCAAGCTGGCTAAGTTATAGTTATTGATCGTGGGACCGCAGATAAATGGCAGGCCCAACTCTTTGGCGGCTTGTACCGCGCCCATATCGTTGGCTTCGATGGTAAATTCACCATTATCGATCTGTTTCTTCAGCTCGGTATATTCGGATGGAGCTTCGAGCAGTGCCAGAGTCGAGAGTATAACCTCCTTTCCCGAAGCTTTGAGCATATAAGCTAGATCCATATAGTCAGTAAACTTAAGTTCACGGCGACGACTGCATATGGTCTCCCCAAGATACACCAGTGGGATCTGACTATTGGCAACAGATTGATAAAATTTGATAACTTTCTCTTTTGGCCAGCAATATAATAATGGCCCGAGTGATACTTTCATCTGTTTTCCTATGTGATTTTACCGCTGCGAGGCAGCCTGAAATTTAGGTGCTATTGCCAGTAAAGTTCACGGTTTGGCCATGTCACTTAGCAGTTTAAATGTGTTTTTTAATAAATGTTTAACTCGGGTGCAATAAATAAAATTACTTCCAAGTGCGCTCGTAGGCTCCCAGTGTGGTGGTTTGACCCTCAGATACCTTAGATAACGCCCTGTTCCATTCTTTTTGGGTTTGATATTGGTTTGGGCTATCGAGATAGGTATCGATGGCACGTCGCCACACCGAAGTGACTTGCTCTACATATGCTGGACTGCGTTGTCGGCCCTCAATTTTTAAAGCCACCACTTTTGCTTTTGCCAGTTCAGGAAGTAGGCTCAATGTATTTAAGCTGGTGGGTGATTCGAGCAGGTATGTCGGCTTGCTATTATCTTGTGTGGTATATCTGCCCTTGCAGACCACGGGGTATCCCATCTGTTCGTCTATGGTCGACTTATCGATAAGAACTTCGTTGAGGCGTGTTAATCGGCTGCCATCTTTCTCTTGCCAGCGTACGTACTTAGCTGGTGAGCAGGAACCTCCAGTATTGGGTGACTGTCCGGTCACATAAGAGGATAGATGACAACGGCCTTCGGCCATGATGCATAGGCTACCGAAGGCAAAGACTTCTAGATCCACTGGAGTGATCTTAGAGAGAGCACTCACTTGTTTCATCGATAATACTCGTGGCAATACGGCTCGCTTTATGTTGAATTCTTCCTTGTAGAGCTTCAATGCTCCTAAATTGGTGGCACTGGCTTGCACTGATAAATGCAGTTGCAGGTGCGGATAGTGACTATGGGCATAATCGAGCAGTGACAGATCGGCCATGATCAAGGCATCGACGCCAGTATTAGCAGCAATGTCGACTGCTTCGTACCAACGTTTTTCCTCCCCAGGTTTTGGGAAGGTATTGATGGTCAGGTAGATCTTCTTCCCCCGTTTTTTAGTATATTCGGCTGCTTGTTGAAGTTTGTTTGGGGTAAAGTTGAGACCTGCAAATGATCTGGCATTAGTGTCATTCTTCAAACCTAGGTAGACGGCATCGGCTCCAGCATTGAGCGCTGTTTTCAGTGATGCCAAATTCCCTGCTGGACACAGCAATTCCATATTCTTACTCCAAGACGCTCTCAAAAATCGAAAAGTGAGTGTAAAAGGGATTGGCTATCCAATACTTGATATAAAACAGGTTTGTGATCATAAAATATGGGTAAAATTGTTTTCTTTTGGATTCTCCTGCTGTAGGCAGAGAGTTATTTAGTTTATCGGATACCAGATTAATATGCAGATACCACTTTCAGACAATATTGCTAAGCAACTCCTCACTCTAGCACCTAAGCTTATACGGCACCCACTGGCTATAATGCCATTCAAGTTAAAAGCTGATGTGTTAAAACGTTTGCTAGGATTAATGCTTAAGCAGCAGGGGAAAGATGAAGAGTTGGATTTTCTGTCCGGACGTTGGGTAGCAATTAATGTCGAGGATATGGGACTGGAGTTTGAAGTTAGCTATGACTCGTGTTGGTTGGTACGCCCTAGGAGTGATGCACAAGTGGTGTTTTCGGCTCATTCTAAAGAGCTGCTCCTGATCGCGGCGGGAAAAGAAGATCCCGATACGCTTTTTTTTCAGCGAAAATTATCCATTGAAGGCGATATAGAGCTGGGTTTAGAGGTGAAAAATCTGTTATTGAGTGTCGAGTTTGATACCTTACCAACACCTATTAAGTACAGCATTGAAAAGCTGGCTCTGGTTATTTGTCAGTTACAGCTAAAGTCCGAACCTGAGATGGCTTAGGTTTATTGCTGAGGTCTAGGGAGTCGGTCTATTGCAGGTTTACAGCATGTGTATTTATTCTGCTCCCTATCAAAAATTGGATTGCAAATGTCGACTGGCTGTAAAAGAGGAGGGGATAAATGAAAGGACTTAGTTGAAAGCCCTTATTTATATCGAATAGCTAGCCGATAGGCTTGCCAGTGATCAGGTGATATTTAACCAGCAGCTCATCGTCAGTTTCAGTGTGAGCAGGGTCAGGATCTATACAGTCGATAGGACATACCGAAATACAGGTTGGCTTGTCATAGTGACCCATGCATTCGGTGCAAAGCTCAGAATCTATCTCATAGACTTCTTCACCCATAGTAATAGCCTGATTAGGACACTCAGGTTCACACATGTCGCAGTTGATACAGCTGTCGTCGATCAATAATGCCATTTTTTAAAATTACCTATTTTACCTTTGCCTAGGCTCTTAAACTTACTATCTATCATAGTGGGTGCTAGTTATTTTTAAGCGTGTGGGTTACGCGTATTTTGTCCCTGTGGCAAGTTACGCAGCAGTATCGCCTTATCGATATCTACTCCCTCGGGTAGTGTCAGGAAGACGAAGTGTCCAGAACCTAGACCTGCTTCGACATTTTCGCCTTTGCGATTGCTCAACTGCTCAATGGTGAGAGTAAGGTTACCTTGGGGACTCATCACCTCAACACTGTCGCCGACAGAGAACTTATTTTTAACATCAATTTCTGCCATACCAGCTTCGTTACGTTTGCCAGTAAACTCACCGACGAACTGTTGAGTGTCGCTGATAGAGTAACCATAATCATAGTTTTGGTACTCGTCATGGACATGGCGACGTAGAAAACCCTCGGTATAACCTCGGTGTGCTAAGCCTTCTAGGTTATGCATCAAGGTGCGATCGAAGTTTTTACCCGATGCTGCATCTTCGATGGCTTGACGATAGAGCTGGGCCGTACGGGCGACATAGTAGAAAGATTTAGTCCGACCTTCGATTTTCAACGAATCGATACCCATTTTAGTCAGGCGATCGACGTGTTGAATAGCGCGCAGATCTTTGGAGTTCATAATGTAGGTTCCGTGCTCATCTTCGAATGCCGGCATATACTCGCCAGGCCTGCCGGCTTCTTGTAATAATACAACCTGATCGGTTGGTTGCCCTTCACCTAAGGTCGGCTTTTCAATTTGGACGTCATTTTGATCCATCAAGCCTTGAGGAGATACGGCAACTATGTCACCAGTCTCGGTTTGTCTAGCCTCATGGACATCATACTTCCAGCGGCATGAGTTAGTGCATGTTCCCTGATTAGGATCGCGTTTGTTGATATAACCGGACAATAGACAACGGCCTGAATATGCCATACAGAGTGCGCCGTGAACGAAGACTTCCAGTTCGATATCCGGACAACGTTGACGTATCTCTTCAATCTCATCGAGTGACAGTTCACGGGATAAAATTACTCGTTTAATGCCTTGTTGTTGCCAAAATTTTACCGAGGCCCAGTTGATGGCATTAGCCTGAACAGATAGGTGGACTATCTGCTCCGGGAAGGCTTCTCTGACCATCATGATTAGACCTGGATCAGACATGATCAAGGCATCAGGCTTCATGGCAACAACAGGTTGCATATCTTTGATATAGGTTTTTAACTTTGTGTTGTGAGGCGCGATATTACTTACTACATAGAGTTTCTTACCTAGGCTGTGGGCTTCCTGAATGCCTATGGCTAGATTCTCCATTTTGAAGTCATTATTTCTAACTCTGAGACTGTATCTAGGCTGGCCTGCATAAACTGCATCAGCACCATAGGCAAATGCATAACGCATGTTTTTAAGTGTTCCAGCGGGAGACAATAGCTCAGGTTTAAACATAATGATTCTCAATTTACAGTAATGGATAGAACAAGCGGGCGGGCATTTTACTCGGAGCCAGCATTTTTAATCAAATTGGGCTTACATTAACTTGATCTAAATCAAGTATACGCTTTCTGATTTTTTGTGTCCTAACTCCTGCACTTTGAAGTAGAGCGGGTAAATGGATGGGGAGATGATTAAACTCGTAAGCTAGTATTTGCTATAGGTTTAACATTCACTGATTAGGTGCGTTCTAGACGGTGTTTTGCAGTGTTAACTGACTCCAAAAATAGATCACCATCGCCCTATATCGAACGGTAGAGTACCTCAATACTTAGTCCGTTGCGGTAAACGACAGGCTAAGGTGGGCTAGTAAATCTGCTGACATTGGGGTCAGTTGTCGGTCTTTATTCATGCATACCATTTCAATGTTAGCAGTGACAGCAGGCTTTTTTGCCTTGGGCCGCCAGATTTCTTGGTGCCAGATCGTTCTATATTTACTTTCAAAATAAAAACGGGTGCGAATGTCAATAATATCAGCAAATTCAACACCATCATGACAAAGCATATCGCTGCGATACACCGCAAAACCTAAACCTTGTTGATCCCATAGGCAAGCTAAAGTATTGGCTCCTATGACATGTTCTCTGGCTCTTTCGAAATATTTTAGAAAGTTGGGGTGATAAACTACTCCTGAAAAATCGGTATCTTCATAATAAATTTGTACAGGGAAATGAAATGTTGCGCTGTAATTTAAGGCTTTACCACTTTGCTGTGCTTTATGCATTATCTTCTGTATCCGTCAATACTTCTGGAATAGGCGCTAGTCTAACACAGAGAAAATAGAAGAGGTTTTAGCCCCTAATGAATAGGTGTTACAAATGACATTGTTTTTGAATTGTACTGATTATATATGATATGTAAGCTTATGTTTGTCTTCTAAATTAAGCGTAACTTCACCTGTAACATTAGCAGTGTGCTTCTGTTACACTTGAAGCTGAAACGTCCTATGCTAAGAGAAGGTTGTAATTATGGATTCAGAAGTAATTTTATCTCTAGTACAGAATGCTGCATTACTGTTAGCTATGGTGTTTGTTTATGATGCAGTGCTCAGAAAACAGCTCAGTGAATATTTTTTTATTTGGCGAGTAATACTCGGCGTTATCATAGGTGGGATCACCATCACGACGATGATGACGCCATGGGAGTACCAAAGTGGTATTTTCTTCGATACACGTACTGTTATTCTAGGTATTTCAGGCTTGTTTTTCGGTAGTATTGCGACGGTTGTCGCCGTCTGTATCGCTGTTATCTATCGTATCATGGAAGGAGGAACTGCTGTTTGGACTGGTGTTGGAGTGATTCTTTATTCAGGTCTGTTTGGCAGCATATGGCGTTATAAACGTAAGACTGTGATTGCTGATTTTAATTATACAGAGCTCTATCTATTTAGTTTTATTCTCCACCTGCTCAGCTTGATTTGGATTTTTCTACTGCCGTTTGATATGGCAATCAATATTTTGATGCTGATGAGTCTTCCAGTGTTACTTATTTTCCCCGTGGCGACCACTTTACTTGGTTTACTTCTGTCCAGAAGATTGGAAATAAAGCGGGATGCCAAGATACAGCTACAAGATAATTTCATGTTTCGCTCGCAATTCAATATAGGCAATATCGGAATTGCCATCTCTACGGTCGATCAACATTGGATAAAAGTGAACCCTAGGGTATGTCAGATGCTGAAGTATACCGAGTCCGAATTGTTAAAAAAAACTTGGGCTGAGATGACACATGCTGAAGATCTTCAAACAGATTGCCTTCAGTTTGAATGCATGTTGAAGGGAGAGATTGATGAGTATGAGCTGGACAAACGTTTCGTGGCTAAAGATGGCAGCATCGTTTACACACACTTTACTGTTGCTTGTCAAAGAGTAAACAATAAGGTGGAGTTGGTTATTTCAGGTTTGTTGGATATCACCTCTCAGAAGCAAGCTGAATTGGCCATGCGTTTAAGTAAGGATCAGCTTGCTCTAGTGCTCAGTAGCAGTGAGTTGGGCTTATGGGATTGGAATATAAAGACCAAGAGCATCGAACGGAATGAACGATGTGCAGAGCTATTGGGTTGCAGTGTCGATGAGCTTAACAATAATAATAATGATACCTTGTGGAAAAACAGTATACATCCTCAAGACAGAGTGGCGGTGCAAGATTATATCGGTGCCCATTTTAAAGGGGGAAGTGTCCAGAACAGTATTGAGTATAGACTGGTGTCGCTATCGGGGGAGACTCGCTGGATTTTAGACCGTGGTAAGGTTGTCAGCAGAGATGACAAAGGTGCTCCGCTACGTATGTGTGGGACCAATACAGATATAACCGATAGAAAAAGGGTTGAGGAGTCGTTAAAGCTTGCAGCTTCTGTTTACAATAATTGCAGCGAAGCGATGAGTGTGCAAGATAGTGAGGGTAAAATCATCACCATAAATGCGGCATTTTCTGAGATAACAGGTTATCAGGAAAATGAGATTATCGACCAACATATTACAATTTTACAATGTAATAATACCAAAAAAAATCAGTTTAACAAGATTAAGTTTCAGATTGTTAAGACTGGTAAATGGCAAGGTGAAGTTTGGCTAAAACATAAAAATGCGACTGAATATATGGTTTGGCTAACCATCAATACTATCTATGACGATCGAGGCGATGTATATCGACGTGTTGCGCTCTTCTCTGACATCACAGAAAAAAAGCAGGCTGAACATATTATCTGGAAGCAGGCTAACTATGATCCTCTGACCGGATTGCCTAATCGTCGTATGTTGCTGGAATTTTTGAGGGCCGAGTTGTTTAAAGCTGACCGTAATAATCAGCACCTTGCTTTGATGTTTTTAGATTTGGATTATTTTAAAGAGGTCAATGATACTTTAGGCCATGATGTGGGGGATTTATTATTGATTGAGGTGGCCAAGAGATTGAAAAGCTGTATACGTGAATCAGATGTGGTTGCCAGATTGGGTGGGGATGAGTTTACTGTCGTGCTTTCTGCCATTGAAGATAATAAAGGCGTCAATAGGGTGGCGGAGCATATTTTGTCCCGTTTATCTGAACCTTTTAAGTTGGGTAATGATACGACCTATATTAGTGGGAGTATAGGTGTAACCCTTTACCCTGATGATGCTTCAACGATAGAGAATCTACTCAAAAATGCCGATCAGGCAATGTATGCGGCTAAAGACCTTGGTAAAAATCGTTTTCACTACTTTACAGCTTCGATGCAGGAAGACGCACGTTATCGAATGATATTGATCCGTGATTTACGCCAAGCCGTGAATAAAAAAGAGTTTGAAGTTTTTTATCAACCTATTATCGACTTAACTACAGGGGAGGTACATAAGGCTGAGGCGCTGCTTCGTTGGCATCACCCAGAAAGAGGCAAAGTATTTCCTAGTGAATTCATCTCTACTGCCGAAGATACAGGCCTTATCATAGAGATAGGTAATTGGGTGTTTGCGCAGGCGGCAAAACAGACTGCACTCTGGCGTGAAAAATTTGGCGTCGAGATCCAGATCAGTATCAACAAATCCCCGGTACAGTTCAGAAATGAGGGTGACAGCTTTGAAGACTGGCTGGTGCAACTAAGGGAGCTGAACTTGAGTAATAACAGCATCTGTGTAGAAATAACTGAAGGCCTGTTACTGGATGCGAACACTGGGATAGCGGAGACATTATTAGCCTATCGTGATGCAGGGATACAGGTCTCACTGGATGATTTTGGCACCGGCTATTCTTCATTGGCTTATTTAAATAAATTCAATATGGATTATCTCAAAATTGATCAGTCTCTTACTCATAATTTGGGATCAGAGACCGATAATATTACCTTATGTGAGGCGATTATTGTTATGGCTCATAAGCTCGGTATAGCGGTCATAGCCGAAGGAGTCGAAACCGAGTACCAGAGGGATATCTTAACGAAGGCTGGGTGCGATTATGCTCAAGGCTATCTTTTTTCCAAACCTATCCCGGCAGCAGATTTTGAAAAATATATATTCACACGGCCTCATAAGTGAGACATGATCGGGTATCGTCATAGCCAGATTAGTTGGTTTTTGATAGACTCCGCGCTCATTTGCACTCACCTAAGACCCTGAGCCTTCCATGAAATTTGACACCCTCAACTTGAGTCCCTTACTGGTAGATGCCATCGATGCATGTGGTTATCAGCAACTTACACAGGTTCAGTCTGAGGTCATACCGGTTGCTTTATCGGGTGTCGACCTGATGGCATGCGCCGAAACAGGGACAGGCAAGACGGCCTCATTTGCCCTACCTTTGTTAGAACGTCTACTCAAGGAAGACATTGAGTTCCCATGTCTTCGAGGCTTGATTTTAACCCCCACTCGCGAGTTGGCTATTCAAGTGGCAGAGAATATCACTCGCTACGGACAGTTTACCAGTTTAAAGACATTAGCCGTTTATGGCGGTGCTAATATGAATCCTCAACGTAAAGCATTGAATGCCGGCGTCGATATTTTAGTGGCAACACCAGGTAGGCTGTTCGACTTTATCGGCCAGCATGGACTCAGTTTATCTGATGTTACAAGTCTTGTTATAGATGAAGCGGATAGAATGTTAGATATGGGCTTCATTCGTGATATTGAGAGAATTAAGTCTCTGGTTTCATCACAACATTTAACTCATTTTTTCTCGGCGACCTATAGTGATGAAGTAAAGCTATTAGCTCAAAAGATGCTGATCTCTCCCGAATGGATTAATGTCACCCAGACTCGTTCAGCGGCCAGTGTCGAGCAGGAGATTTATTTGGTCGATAAACGCCGTAAAGTTGAGCTACTCTCTGAATTAATTGGGCGTAACAATTGGCAGCAAGTATTAGTCTTTGCCACAACTAAGGAGAGCGCCGAGCATCTTAAGAGTGAACTGAGCTTAGATGGAATCAAGTGTAACGTGTTTCATGGTGACAAAACTCAAGGTGCGAGAAATCGTATTCTCGAAGAATTTAAGTCCGGTAAACTTAGGGTCATGGTGGCTACTGATGTGGCGGCAAGGGGGATAGATATCCAAGCGTTACCTCTAGTGATCAACCTTGAATTACCCTATAGTGCTGAGGATTATATTCATCGTGTAGGTCGCACGGGTCGTGCAGGTTTAACCGGGCGGGCTATCTCCTTTGTTTGTCCATCAGATGAGAAAATGCTCGATGAGATAGAGAGCCTGATTGAACTTAAATTGCCGCGTATTGTTCTTCCAGGGTACGAGCTTGGTGCACCTCTGCCAGCTCGATACCGAGAGAGCAAAAATGTGACGACTACCCCAAATAAATTAGACAGACGTAAAACAAAGCCTGTTAAAAAACATAAGAGTAAACTTAGTAGCCGAGCCAAAGGTGTTAAGTCGAGCTATGCTAGTCGACGAACGGCTAAGAAGCGTTAGTTATCATTCCAAGTTTGATTAATACGATATGTGTACTAGGATCAGAAGCTAACATTTATACTGATTGGTATATACCATTAAGGAGCATATTGCAGATTTTGCTCTCAGGGATTAATCTGGCCTATATTGATTGTCATATAAGTGACTCAAGTATAAACTGGGACTTAATATAAAGATGCAAAAATAATATCTGTTTTAATCCGGAGTGACACTGATGCTCAATATTGATGATCCTGCTATGACTGAAAAGACTCCGGCCATTTGGCGATTGGCTTTCAGACCTTTTTTCTTAGGGGGCGCGACCTTAGCTGCCTTGTATATCCCACTCTGGTTAGTCACCTGGTTTATGCCACAATACAGCCTGTTTCAAAGTGAGTTTTGGAGTAAGGTGGTGCCACTTTGGTGGCACCCTCATGAAATGTTATTTGGCTTTGCCATGGCGATTGTCGCTGGTTTCTTGCTGACTGCGGTGAAGAGCTGGACTAATCAACCCGGCTTGACTGGTATTGGTTTAGCGGTGACGTTCTTCTGTTGGCTTACCGCTCGTGTTTTGCTTTTGCTCCCTTTTGACATACCGCTACTGATCCCCGCTCTATTTGACTCACTCTTTCTGGGATTAACCGCATTTAAACTCTGGACTAGTGTCTATAAAGTTAAGCAGTGGCACAATATTGGCTTTCCTATCATGTTGCTTTTGGCTTTGTGCATTAACTTGTTGAGCTATTATACCTTGAGTGAAAGAAACTTTAGCCTGTCAAACCATATCTGGCAGGCGATGATATGGTGGATGGCACTTCTCATCACTATTGTCGGTGGACGGGTTATTCCTTTCTTTACTGCTATTAGAATTAAACAGGAGAAACCCACGCCAATTCCACTATTAGAGAACGCCTTAATATCTGTGATGTTACTGCTGGTGATTCAAGCCATTAGTCAGTTTTTACCTCAGATTGTTGAGCAGTGGATATTAGTGGTTGCCGGTGTATTACATCTAGCTAGATGGGCCCGCTGGAATCCTCATAAAACATTGAAAGAGTCCATGCTTTGGTCACTACATATAGGCTATTTATTGCTGCCTGTTACTTTGTTAGCACTTGCTTGGAATATTGATAACCATACGGCATATCGTCATCTGCTGCATCTCATTGCTATCGGTACTTTGGCAGGGATCTGTTTGTCGATGATTTCCCGAGTATCTCTGGGTCACACTGGGCGCAACATCTATCAAGGGCCTAAAATGTCGGTAGCCTTTATCTGTATTACTCTTGCGGCAATGTGTAGGGCATTGATGCCGATCTTATTACCGGAGTATTATCAGGTTTGGCTTTGGGTTTCAGCGAGTCTCTGGTTTGTTGCCTTCAGTTTATTTGTTTGGCATTACCTGCCTATATTATCAAGCCCCCGTGTTGATGGTCGACCAGGTTAATCTGCTCTATTGATACCTATTTAGATATAATTTTTAGTGCAGGTTATCAATTTTAACCAGCGCTAGAATCTTCTTTTCCTCGTTTCATCTAAACTCGCGATAATAAAACCTTAGGTAGTTCAATTTTATGATAAGACGTATTGTTGGTGTTATATCCAGTGTGACTCTTTTGATTAGTGTGTTGTCAGGTCAATCTTTAGCTGATACGGGACTCGATGCTGTGCAGTTGGCGGATATGGCCCAGTTTCCAACTCAGTATAAAAGCTGGGCTGCCACAGAAGAGCAAGTCGATCGCGAGGATATGCTTGCCAATTATCCGGCCAATATCATCTTGTGGGCTGGTTCTTCATTTGCCAAAGAATACTACAGTCCAAGAGGCCATCAATTTGCTGTAGCCGATGTGACTCATACATTGAGAACAGGTGTAGTTCCTGATGCGGGAACCCAAGGCCTGTCGGCTAGTTGCTGGACCTGCAAGACACCCGATGCGCCGCGTTTAATCAATGAACTTGGTGTACAGGGATTTTCGGGGAAAAACTTCACCGATCTCGGTCATGAGATTAAGAGTGTCGTTTACTGTACAGACTGTCATGTTAAAGGCTCTGAAAAGCTTGCCTTACCCAGGCCTCACGCACAGGATGCAATGACCAAAATTAACTTGCCGTTTGATCAACAAGATATTGGCATGCAGGGCGCTCAGACTTGTGGTCAATGTCATGTGAGTTATTACTTTCAGCCCGAGAATAGTAATAAGGTTAACATTCCGTGGATATTTGGTAATGACGCTGATGAAATTGAGAAGTACTACGATACCCGTCGTTTCTATGAGTGGATCCATCCAATCTCTAAGACGCCAATCCTCAAAGCTCGCCATCCAGAGTTTGAACATTGGAGCCGCAGTAAGCATGCCAAGCAGGGCGTCACTTGTATTACCTGCCATATGCCGGCAGCGATTGACAAGAATGGTCAGGAATACACCAACCATAAGGTAGGTAATGCACTGGAACAGTTCGATCAAGCCTGTAGCAGCTGTCATAGTAGCCAAAACAAGATTAAAAAGGCGCTAACTCGTGATAAAAAAGCAATTGATAAAGCGGCCCGACATGTCGAAAACTTGTTAGTTAAGGCTCATTATGAAGCTAAAGCGGCTTGGGTTGCAGGCGCGAGTTGGCCAATAATGAATGAGGCGATAATGGCGATACGGCATGCACAATGGCGCTGGGATTTTGCTATGTCATCCCATGGTCTCTATGCCCATAATCCACAAGAAGGTAAGGCATTATTAGCTAAGGCTACGGAGCAGGCTAGTTATGCTCGTGAGCAACTTAAAGAGATATTGAGCAAATTGGAGGTTAAGGATGTCTATTATCCGGACATCAGCACCAAGGAGAAGGCACATCAAGCCATAGGGATCTCTATTGAAGCACTAACCAAAGAGAAGCAGGCATTCATCAAAGAGGAAGTTGATAAAAATTGGTCGCCGATAACCGCTAGAGGTTACTAGCAAGCTATTTAATATCATTAGAGTTTTAAAGGTCGCTATCCTGTTGTTAGCGACCTTTTGTGATTATAAGAGTTATTAATAAAAATGAAACAATATGCGCACCTACCCCCGCGTTACTTCATAATGCAGTTTTGAATGTTTGAAAATTACCATTAATCCTACCGTTTAAAGTATTGCCTATTTAGGGTAATGAGACCTCAAAAAATCATCTGTTTGTTGCTAGAATGACTTGGTCGTTGTAAAAAATGGGTTGTTTATCGCATGCTCATTTAATACCTCCAAAGTCGCTCTATCGGATTTAAATTTGGACTAAAAGGCGGTAAAAATGGAGTTTGATGTTGAGTAGTTTGGCTTTATATTTAACCAATTCCGAACAGTGATAACCTGCTCCATCTAGTACTAAATGGATACGAAAACTTAATAACTGACTCACCATTAATGGTTTTGTATTGTGTTACTTTCGTTACTTGAGTAGGATGATCTGCATTCATAAATAATATGGGTTCATTGTCAGTGTAGTGGCTTTTAACGTAACAACAAATGGACGTAAGTTTCCTCACTTAAGTGGGCAATAAGCTGTTCATTTTTTCTTGGCTAAGATAATCATCAATATGCCTAGAAATACTGGTTTCATGCAAAAGAAGTGCTTCTGAAATCATTGTGGCAGACCAGCCTTTAGCCCACAGTAAAACGGCTTTGATTCGACCACACCCGCGCTTGTCATGACATTTTCTATGTTGTGACTTAAGTGCCAGTTTAGTTTCTGTTGTTAGGTGGATTTTCGCATGCAGTTATCATGATCCCATTCTGAAACAAATCAACATTTTGTTTGAAAGCACTACATTTCCCATGATCACTGATATAGATAAAACGAGTAGAAATCAACAGATAATTATCAATCTCTCGCAGATACGACAGTTTCTCTGTCTCAATTTGATTACTCTAAATATTCTCTATTTCTCTCTTAACACCAAATCGAACTTATCAATTCATAAAGGTATTTAACAATGAAGCATTCGTGCTCAAGGATGTGTCTGAATTTAGCAACAGATAGCTTGGATTGGGTGATAAAACGCAGCATTAAACAATCCCTTTCATTACAGGATGCAGTGCCCTATTTGGCTAGGATTGATAGTGTTCCGGAAAAGCCAATAGAAACTTTGTATATTCATATTCCCTTCTGCCACACTCTATGCAGGTTCTGCTCAT
The DNA here is from genome assembly GCA_037132815.1 of Shewanella sp. Taxonomy (GTDB): domain Bacteria; phylum Pseudomonadota; class Gammaproteobacteria; order Enterobacterales; family Shewanellaceae; genus Shewanella. The sequence goes on along the minus strand of JBAHZX010000007.1, from coordinate 10,072 downwards.
TTCATAAGGTTAAGTTTCAAGAGTCCTTGGCTAAAGAATATTTCAAAGCACTGAGACAGGAGATACGTGAGGTTATTGCTAGGGGGTATCGTTTTAACCGAGTTTATATTGGCGGAGGTACCACCACTATTCTTGAAGATGAGCTGATAAAGACCATAGAGCTTATTAAGAGTTTGACCAATATTCGTGAAGTCTCCTGTGAGAGTGATCCTATCTATTTCAAAGAAGGGCACCCTGAGTTACTCAAGGGATTAGTCGATCGAATGTCTATCGGAGTGCAAAGTTTCGATGATGCCATACTTAAGATCACAGGTCGGTTCGAAAAGTTTGGTTCTGGCTTACAGCAGGCCGAGTATATCAATCGTGCCATCGAGCTAATCCCAACGGTTAATGTCGATATGATGTATGGCTTTAAAATGCAGAATGCCGATTCCGTACATGCAGATTTACTGCAGACTATAGCGCTTAATCCAGATCAAATTACGACTTATCCACTGACGATTGGCATAGGTAAAAATCGTAAAAAAGCGGGCGGTTTGGCAGGTCCTCCCCATGAATTATGGCCTCAGTTTCTGGCCGCGAAACAGGTACTTTCTGAGCGCTATGTGATGGAATTCCCCTGGACATTCAGCCGTAATTTTGGCCAGCCAGTTCAACATAAGTATGTACTCGATGGCGAAGACTGTTTCGGAGTCGGTTCAGGGGCCTTTGGTCGTTTCGGTGATCAGTTTCGTATCTCAAGCTTTGATATTGCCGATTACATCCGGCTTATTGACCGAGTAAAATCTGGTATCAGCTACAGTAAACGACTAGAGAGTAAGGCGCTGATACAGAATCATCTGATGATTATGATGGGTCACGGTCATTTGGATAATCAGGTGTTTAAGGCCCATACAGGGAAATCTCTGTGGCAGGCTCTGCCTCTAGAGATGAGTTTTTTACTGGCGTCAGGGGCAATCGTGAAGCGAGGTGATAGCTACCACACCACGGAACAGGGGCAATTTATAGCCCTGAAGATGTTTGTCGGTTTTCTCTCAGGCATGGATTATCTCAGGGAGCAGGCGAGGGATTTACCATTAACTAGTGTCTAGAAACGATTCAGGATTTGGCCAGTTATATAACCATTCTATCTCTATGCGTATGATTTAGTTTGCAATTAAAAGTGGTTAAGCGCCCAGGTTTATTGCTCAAGGTTGAACTTAAGCACCTACATTTATGTAGGTGAGACTTTGACTGCAGTGCAATAGCTGGCCTATTCCTTATAACACACAGGGCAAGGTCAATAACGCAGTATCAATCACTTTTAAACCCATACTATGGGAGCGCCTGAGCAAATCTACTTCTGTGTTGCACTCTTGTTGAAAGAAGTGGCTTATAAAATAATCACTGTTATTATTAACAATAAACCTTGAGTTGGAGCCGCTCAGTCTACTCTGAAACCTGCATTTTGAAGTGGAGCGGGTATAAATTATAGATAGTCTATTGAACGAGCTTAACGCTTGGACTCTGTAGCTGCGTTTATTTTACAACCGTCACAGTCTAGTTTCTTTGTTTAGTGCGTGAACTATTATTACTCCTTTGATGATTACTTATTTTATTGTGCGCTTTAGCATTAAACTGGCCCGAGTTTCTTACCTGAGAAGAGTTTCTCACATGAGATGGTTGTCTAGGCTGTTTAGCTGCCTGTGATCTAGCTTGTTTTGTTTTGACTTGTGATGTTCTGTTCGATGGTGAATAACTGGCTGCTTTGTGAGCCTGCTTTTGACTCGCCTTGGTTTGCCTTTGATTATAATTTGACGGCTTAGCTGATGTTGATTTCAATTTTGTGTGTGTTTGAGCGCGCTGCTGATTATAGCTTGCGTTGTATTTATTTCCCCCACGGTCACTGACATTCATGTTTCTTTGTTGGTGCATTTTATTGGAAAATTTCAGTTCTCTTTGCTTCGTCACTTGATTGATCGCATTGTGATCAGCTCTGCGAACTTGTTTAGTATGCATACTACTGGGACGATGGCTTTGGTATTTATGTTTCATGGCTGGACTACGATAGGCAACACCACGGCGATGTGCTGGTTTATGGCTCCATTTCTGTGCGCCATGGCTAGTCACAATATGGCCATGATGACGATAGTGACGGGCATTAGTATGGTGAGTAACCACTAAGTGTCTCTTTTGCCAATGAAAGGCGCTGAAGTAGTAATTAAAAGAGATATGAATGCCACGGTGCCAAGAGAAGTGACCATAAGGTGGGCGTACATAATAGGGATAGGGTGCCCAATATATCGGAGGGTAGTTATACCAGGCCCATTGACCATAAACGACTCTCGGGTCGTAATAGGGCACGTAGATGATCTCATTTTGAAGCGGCTCTATGATGATCTGATCATCAACTTGGCTTACCGACATATTTTCCATCTCGGCTAGGCTATCGGCTTCATCGGCTTGATGCCTTAGTACCTGAATGCTGGTCAGCATTCTCTCTTCATCTTGTAAGAAAGCATCCCCAAGATCTTGTGTCCACTCTAAATCTTCACTAAGTTTGTCGAGCACGGTAGGAAAGGCCAGCAGCGCGGTGACACTGGGATCCCAATCCTGATCTTCGGCTTTCTCTATTAACTGCTCGGTGGGAAGTAGCTTGTTTTTCCCTTGCAAACGTTTAGCCTGCACGAGTTCAAGCGGATAGGTTGATGCAATAAGAATATGAGTCAGCAGGCTGTCAGGATACAGAGCTATAGGCGCGAGCATCTGTGCCAGCTCGGCCTCACTAAAGCTTGCCTCTTGTCCATTAGATTCAGACTGTGCTCTTGAAAGTGGAGTAAACAGCGTAAAAACGAGGACCATAAATAAGGCTAAAATTCCCCAGTTCCGATTCTGTTGAATGTTTTTCTTCATCTTGTTGTCTCCAAACACCTATTTTGATCGTGTATCAATAATAAACTGACGAAGATGAACGTAAGCTGAAAGTGATATTATCCATTGACTGTTATTTTATAATAAACAAACGGAGGCTTATGCCTCTGTTTGTTTTACTTTCGACCCGTTAGTTATTTGGCCTAGGGGGTTAACTCATACGTTTATACTTCAACCTGTGTGGTTCAACCACATCGGTACCATAGGTCTCTTTCAACCAGGTGGAGTATTCGGTGTAGTTACCCTCGTAGAAGTTTACCTGGCCTTCATCACGGTAATCTAAGATATGGGTGGCAACGCGATCGAGGAACCATCGATCGTGAGAGATGACCATGGCACACCCAGGAAACTCAAGAATCGCTTCTTCAAGCGCTCTCAAGGTTTCGACGTCGAGATCATTGGTGGGCTCATCGAGTAACAATACGTTGCCGCCAGACTGGATAAGTTTCGCTAAATGTACTCGGTTACGTTCACCACCGGAGAGGCTGCCGATGATCTTCTGTTGATCGCCACCGCGGAAGTTGAAGCGGCCCACATAGGCGCGGCTTGGAATTTCCGTGTTGTTGATACGCATGATATCTAGGCCACCAGAGATCTCTTGCCATACCGTTTTTTTATCATCCATAGAGTCTCGGAATTGATCGACTGAGGCAAGTTTTACACTCTCACCAATTTCGATGGTGCCACTGTCTGGCTGCTCTGCGCCGGTGATCATCTTAAATAGGGTAGATTTTCCCGCACCGTTGGCACCGATAATGCCGACAATAGCGCCCTTAGGTACTGAGAAGCTCAGGTTATCTATGAGTACACGGTCGCCATAGGATTTAGTTAGGTTCTTTACTTCGATAACCTTGTCTCCCAGACGTGGCCCAGGGGGAATGAACAGCTCATTGGTCTCGTTGCGTTTTTGGTAATCGCTGCTATTGAGCTCTTCGAAGCGAGCCATACGAGCCTTGCCTTTGGATTGGCGGCCCTTAGCACCTTGACGCACCCATTCTAGTTCCTTAGCGATGGTTTTCTGGCGCGCACTTTGGGTGGCAGACTCCAGTTTTAAGCGGGCATCTTTTTGTTCTAGCCAAGAGGAGTAGTTACCTTCCCATGGGATACCTTCACCGCGATCGAGTTCTAAAATCCATCCTGCGGCATTATCAAGGAAATATCTATCATGGGTGATAGCTACAACAGTTCCCGCGTAGTCTTTGAGAAAACGTTCCAGCCAGGCGACAGATTCAGCATCTAAGTGGTTGGTTGGCTCATCAAGCAGCAACATGTCAGGTTTCTCCAGAAGCAGCCGACAGATGGCAATACGGCGACGTTCACCACCGGATAGCACGGCTATCTTTTGATCCCAATCAGGCAGACGTAAGGCATTGGCGGCGCGCTCTAAGATGTTATCCAGATTGTGTGCATCTTGTGACGCGATAATGGCTTCAAGTTGACCTTGTTCTTTGGCCAAGGCATCAAAGTCGGCATCTGGCTCAGCATATAAGGCATAGACTTGATCTAAACGAGTCAGTGCATTTTTTGCTTCAGAAACTGCTTCCTCGATGGCTTCACGCACGGTTTGTGACTCATCGAGTTTAGGTTCCTGTGGTAGATAACCAATTTTAAGGTCTTGCATCGGACGTGCTTCACCCTCAATGTCGGTGTCGATCCCCGCCATGATGCGCAATAGAGTGGATTTACCTGAGCCATTTAGGCCTAGGACACCGATTTTTGCACCAGGAAAGAAGCTAAGGGAAATATCTTTAAGGATTTGCTTCTTCGGCGGCACAATTTTGCCGACTCTGAGCATACTGTATACAAATTGAGCCATGATGAGTTTACTTATTGATTAATGAGTAGCTCAATTCTACGTGAATCGGGGTTGAACTTATAGGCCGCTTTGGGGTTGTTTTATCCTCATAACATCTATCTCAGTCTGCTTTGAAACCTGCACTTTGAAGTGGAATGGGTATTTAAATGGAGGATTTAACTGTCTACAAATTGACATCAATCTAAGTAATTGAACAGAAAGGTTAATATCTTTGCCTTGTTGTTGGCGTAAAGTTGCTTTATTGTTGCAGGATATCTAGCTGTGATTGTTGTTATTGGGTATCTAGCTGTGATTATGGTTGTAAATTGGTTACAGTTTTAAAGGATTAATCTTGAGCACAACAGTGTTATCTCAGCATCTTACTTACAGCATATTACTGCTCTCTAGTGTCGTCACATTTGATGTCCAAGCGAGCGATCATATTGATGAGCAACCTCGCTCTCTTCTATTTGAGCCTAGCATTCAAACTGTATCTGGCGTCCCTACGACACAAATTTCCCCTTTCTATATGGGGTGGGATGATTTACAGCATGTTGCTGAACTTGGCAGCTTAGGTGAGTACTCAGCTCGAGGGGTTGATGATTCGATGGTGTCGCTTACCGAAAAAGACTGGTGGGGCGCAATGGCTGAAATCACGGTTGTGCTCCTGTTAGGAGAGCTGCTTTATGTAGCAGGGCAGGAGAGCATGGAGGAAGATTTTGATTATGAGCTTGATGGTAATGCAGCAGAGTATTTTTTTGATAGATTAACAACCTCAGATTCTTGGAAGCTTGATGATAATGGTATCGGTATGAACTGGGGACACACTTATGCTGGTGCCGTCTATTTTCAAGCATTTCGAAACTATAACTTTAACTATTATGAATCTACATTCGCTGCTTTATTAGCCTCATCTTTTTGGGAGGTTTTTGCCGAATATAAAGAAGTGGTGAGCATCAACGATCAGATAATGACAACTTGGGGAGGCGCTAGCTTAGGTGAGAGCTTTTTCCAAGTCGCAGAGCTGCTCGACAGTAAAGAGGGCTGGCTAGCGATGAGTATGAGTGCCATATTTAATCCCTCTCAAGCAGTGAGAGGCTGGATTAATAGTGACAGCCCTGCAAGGTTTAATCGCAGTGACACGTGGGATAAATATACTCTTTACTCAGGAGTACTGCATAAAACTGGCGAATTAGATGAGCAATCGACAGCTACGCTAACCCTTGGAATGAAGGCTAGAGTTGACTCGATGAAGGGGAATTATGATCGACTGTTTGGTACGCCAAGTTTGGTCAATCTGCAGATGGCGTTGGGTTTATCGGAGCGGGGTGTCGAGGATTGGGAGTTGGCGACAGATTTGTTTCTTGGTGGATATGTTGAACAGGTTGATTCTACCAGTGCGGCTCGAGATGCCTGGTCGCATCGCTACTTTATTGGTGCATCAACAGGTGCCGAGTATGTCAGTATGGGGCAAGATGAGGATGAAGATTTTTACGCGGTGATTAATCTATTAGGACTTTCGGCGGGGAGACTCTGGCATAGTCAGGACATCAGTATCGACTTACGAGGAGATATATACGGTGATTTTGCCATGGTAAAGCCCTTTGCGAGCCGTGATTATATTAAGCAATATGGACATTTCTGGGGCAGTAAGTCTGTACTTTGGGAGAGGGGATATAGCTATGCTCTGGGGCATACGATTAAATTAGCCATGGATATTCGTTATCTTGACCTTATGTTTGGAGCATCCATAAAATCTCATCGATGGGACTCTATTGATAATAAAGATATAGAGCGGACGAGTGATTGGAATCCTAATTATAATGATCTAGATTTTAAAGAGCAGAGAACTCGCTATCGGGTCTATTTCAGGTACGTCATTTCTAATGTCTACTCTTTAAGTCTGAATTATGAACAAATTGAAAGGGAGGGCGAATTTAATGGGATTGATAATTCATTTATCTATAACCAGTTAGATGATACTGAGCGACGAACTTGGATTCAACTTGAATATAGTTATTGAACCCGTTCCATTCGTAATCTAGAGAGTCAAAGTCTACAGTGAGTCCAGTTTATTTCAAATACAGTTTTTACAGTAAAATATCCAACAGGAGCAGTTAGCCTCGATAGAGAAAATAACGGGATAGAAACCAACACTCATAGCGTTGAGTGAAAGATTATTTTTCAATACATGAACGCTCTTCATGGTAAAAAGCAAGTAATTTCATGTTGTAAATGCTGGGATTGTGATCAATAGCAGCGTAGTATACCGCGCAACCTTATTATAAGAATTTACCGCTGGAGTGACGAATGCTGAACAAAGATATGAATATTGCGGATTTTGATCCACAACTGTTTCAAGCAATTAAAGATGAGACTCGCCGTCAGGAAGAACATATCGAACTAATCGCTTCAGAAAACTACGCTAGTCCTCGTGTTCTTGAAGCACAAGGCTCTCAGCTAACTAACAAGTACGCCGAAGGGTACCCAGGTAAGCGTTACTATGGTGGTTGTGAATATGTAGATATCGCAGAAGACTTGGCTATCTCGCGCGCTAAAGAGCTTTTTGGTGCCACTTATGCCAACGTACAGCCACACTCGGGTTCACAGGCTAATGCCGCAGTATTTATGGCTTTGCTTCAAGGCGGCGACACCGTGCTAGGTATGAGCTTGGCTCATGGTGGTCATTTGACTCATGGTTCACACGTTAGCTTCTCTGGCAAACTGTATAAAGCCGTTCAGTACGGAATCGATGAGACTACGGGTAAGATAGATTACGCTGAAGTTGAGCGTCTAGCCATAGAACACAAGCCTAAGATGATCATCGCAGGTTTCAGTGCTTACTCAGGTATTATCGACTGGAGCAAGTTCCGTGAGATCGCCGATAAAGTGGGTGCTTACCTGTTCGTCGATATGGCCCATGTTGCCGGCTTGGTTGCTGCGGGTATCTACCCGAACCCTCTTCCACATGCTCATGTTGTAACGACAACGACGCATAAGACCCTAGCGGGTCCACGTGGTGGCTTGATTCTTTCGGCTATTGATGATGAAGCTATCTATAAAAAACTAAATTCAGCGGTATTTCCTGGAGGGCAAGGCGGACCTTTGATGCACGTTATCGCAGCTAAAGCGGTTGCATTTAAAGAAGCACTAGAGCCTGAGTTTACGGTATACCAGAAGCAAGTTGTGGTTAATGCCAAGGCAATGGCAAAGACCTTTATCGAGCGCGGCTATAATGTAGTTTCTGGTGGCACCGATAACCATTTGTTTTTGTTGGACTTGATCAGTAAAGATATGACAGGTAAAGATGCCGACGCGGCTCTGGGGGTTGCTAACATCACCGTGAATAAGAACTCGGTACCGAATGATCCACGTTCACCATTTGTGACTTCTGGCCTGCGTATTGGCTCTCCTGCCATCACTCGCCGTGGTTTTAAAGAACAACAATCGGTTGAGCTGACTCACTGGATGTGTGATGTGTTGGATGATATCACTAATAAAGCGACTATTGAGCGTGTTAAGAAACAGGTTCTGGAACTGTGCGCTAAGTTCCCGGTTTACGGTTAACCTTTACGGTTAATTCAGGTAAACTTCAATGGCCGCTATTTAGCGGCCATTTTTGTTGGTTATTTCGTTAGAGTAACAACGTCATTAGGTTATGTTCTCACTTATTTTGGAGGCTCGATGCATTGTCCTTTCTGTAGCGCAACCGATACTAAGGTGATCGATTCCCGTTTAGTCGCCGATGGCCACCAGGTCAGGCGCCGCCGTGAGTGCGTTGAATGTCACGAGAGATACACCACATTCGAAGGTGCTGAACTGATGATGCCTAGAGTGATAAAGCAAGATGGCAGTCGCCAACCCTTCGATGAAGAGAAACTCAGAGGTGGCATGCTCAGGGCCGTAGAGAAGCGCCCTGTGTCAATGGATCAGATTGAACAGGCCTTGACTAAGATAAAGTCGACCATAAGAGGAACTGGTGAGCGCGAGGTCAAGTCTGAGCTTATTGGTAATCTAATGATGGATCATTTGGTGGGTCTGGATAAGGTTGCCTATATCCGTTTCGCCTCAGTTTACCGAGCATTTGAAGATGTTTCTGAGTTTGGTGATGCTATCGCCAAACTGCAGAAGTAATAACCCCATCGATTAGTGATTTTCAACTTGTTTGGTCTATGAACTTATGTGGTCAATAGAAGATACTAAATTTATGAGCCGTGCAATGACACTTGCACGTCGGGGGTTATATACCACCCGTCCTAATCCCTGTGTTGGTTGTGTTATCAGCTTAGATGAACAACTCATCGGCGAAGGGTTTCATATTCGAGCAGGCGGTCCCCATGCCGAGTTGCATGCCTTAGCGATGGCGACAGAACATATCGCTGCTCGAGCAGCGCTTAAAGGCGCGACAGTCTATGTTACCCTGGAACCTTGTAGCCATTATGGTCGTACCCCTCCCTGCGCTGAGGCATTGATTAAACACGGTATATCCCGTGTGGTAGTCGCTATAGAAGACCCCAATCCTCAGGTGTCGGGCCGAGGCATTAAGATGCTAAGAGATGCAGGCATAGAGGTCGATGTTGGCCTGCTTGCTGAGGAAGCCGCTCAAATCAATCCCGGCTTTATGAAGCGCATGAGAACCGGGCTTCCCTGGGTAACAATAAAACTTGCCTCTAGCTTAGATGGCAAAACGGCTTTGAGTAACGGCGCATCTAAATGGATCACAGGCCCTGAGTCACGTCGTGATGTACAGCGCTTAAGGGCGCGTCATTGCGCCTTGGTGACAGGCATCGAAACCATATTGGCCGATGACCCGTCTCTCAATGTGCGTCACAGTGAACTAGGCTTATTATCGGAGCAACTCGATGCTGACTCATTGCAGCAACCACTTAGGGTCATACTCGACAGCCGTGCCAGACTCATATCGGCGACTAAGCTATTTGCTATTTCCAGCCCTATCTTATTGGTTTCTTGTGTTGATTATCCTCAGTCTGTACAAAACACGTGGCCTGAGCATGTCTCTGGGCTCACGCTAGTATCAGACGGTGATGGTAGAGTCGAGTTGAGCGCGCTGTTTACTCATTTGGGTAAAACTTGTAATTCGGTGTTAATCGAGGCGGGAGCCACACTGGCTGGTAGTGTTATTAGCCAGAATTATGTCGATGAATTAATCCTCTATCAGGCGATGAAGCTTTTAGGCTCGAACGGACGTAATTTAATCTCTCTGCCTGATTATACCAATATGGCAGATATTCCATCCGTCGAATTAATCGATGAACGTAAATTGGGTGATGATACCCGTTTGACGTTAAAAATAAGGTCATAACTCATGTTTACCGGGATCATAGAGGCAGTGGGTACTTTAAGAAA
>JBAHZX010000088.1:0-23979 GCA_037132815.1 Shewanella sp. | reverse complement strand
TGGTATCGTGGCTGCTGAGTGAGCTGTTGGTATTGTTTGTTCATGACAGACTCTGAGTTTTTGTGTGAGAACTAAAATTCTGCCTTCAGCTCTCTCACTTATCAACCTTCATCTGTTGCACTTATTCTATTACTCCAGCGTCGCTGATGTGATAAATCACTGAGATATAAGCTTTTAAACCTACCCTCCTATTTAAGCACTATTAGTTAACCTTTTAATTAGTTTCATCTTGTTAAGGTTGTAAATATTTTGCTCTCAATGCCTACGGTGAAACGGCTGTGTACTGTGCTGGTACAGGCTTTTTTATCTATGTAAAAGATAAGTTACTACATGATGGCTGAGTCTTGGTGTGATCTATATCACAGTCGAGGTAGTTTTGTATTACAAATAAAATGAGTGTCTTGTAAACTTGTTTGTATTACAAATAAACCAAGTGTCTTGTCACCTTGTTTTATTTTTTTAAAATGAGTTTAAATAAGAGGCTCTGCATGAATATAGACATCGTTGTTGTATTGGCTTATTTCGCATTTTTGATTGCGATAGGCTGGGCGTTCAGATCGTTCAGTACGTCGACCAGTGACTACTTCCGTGGCGGCGGTAAAATGCTCTGGTGGATGGTAGGCGCAACCGCCTTTATGACGCAGTTTTCTGCATGGACATTTACCGGTGCAGCTGGTAAAGCATTCAGCGATGGCTTCGCAATTGTTGTGTTATTTTTAGCCAATGCTTTTGGTTATTTCATTAACTATATTTATTTTGCTCCCAGATTTAGACAGCTTAGAGTTGTGACCGCCATCGAAGCTATTAAAAAACGCTTTGGCCGTACTTCAGAGCAGTTCTTCACCTGGGGTAGTATGCCCGATAGTATTATTTCAGCAGGTATTTGGCTAAACGGTCTGGCTATCTTTGTGGCTGCAGTTTTCAATATTCCAATGGAAACAACAATTATTGCAACAGGTATCGTTCTGCTTATTATGTCTGTAATTGGCGGTTCATGGGCGGTGGTTGCATCAGATTTTATGCAAATGTTAGTTATCATGGCGGTAACTATTACCTGTGCTATTGCTGCTTACTTCTATGGCGGTGGCATCTCAAACATAGTTACTAACTTCGATGGTAACTTCGCCATTGGTAATGACCTTAACTACATCAGCATCTTTATTCTTTGGGTTGTATTCATTTTTGTTAAGCAGTTTGGTGTGATGAACAACAGCATCAACGCTTACCGTTATTTATGTGCCAAAGACAGTGAAAATGCCAGAAAAGCAGCAGGCCTAGCGTGCGTGCTTATGGTTATTGGTCCGTTAATCTGGTTTCTTCCCCCTTGGTATATGAGTGCCTTTATGCCTGATTTTGCGGATGCATATTCTTCTATGGGCAGCAAAGCGAGCGATGCGGCATATCTTGCCTTTGTGCAAAATGTAATGCCAGCGGGCATGGTCGGACTATTAATGTCAGCTATGTTTGCAGCGACTATGTCTTCAATGGACTCAGGTCTTAATCGTAATGCGGGCATCTTTATCCGTAACTTCTATTTACCCATTATTCGTAAAGAACAAGCGAGTGAAAAAGAGTTGATGCTGGCAAGTCGTATTGCGACCTTTGTTATGGGCTTTATTATCATCGCTATTGGCCTATATATTAACTCTCTTCGTCACTTGAGCCTATTCGATATCGTATTGAACATCGGTGCGTTAATTGGTTTCCCTATGCTAATTCCTGTGCTACTTGGAATGTGGATCCGTAGAACGCCTGATTGGTCAGGCTGGAGCACATTAATAGTAGGTGGTTTTGTCTCTTATGCTTTTGGTTTCGCACTAACCGCTGAGCAAATTCAAAATTGGTTTGGAATGGATCAGGCGCTAACAAGTCGTGAGTGGTCAGATCTTAAAGTGGGCTTAAGCTTAGCGGCACACGTGATTATCACAGGGGGGTACTTCATCTTAACCATGAAGTTTTATAAAGGTCTGTCGCCAGAGCGTGAAGCTGAAGTTGAAGAGCTGTTCCGAGATTGGAATACACCAGTGTATTCCGAAGGCGTGGAACAAGAAGATTTAGATACTAAGCAACGTTCTATTCTAGGTAACCTTATTAGCGTTGCAGGATTTGGCATCATAACGATGGCACTTATTCCAAATGACGCAAGTGGTCGTGCATTGTTTGTATTGTGTGGTGCTATGGTTCTGAGTACGGGTATCTTACTTATCCATGCAGCACGTAAGCCTGCAAAAAGGCCAGAAACCGTTCTGGCTGATAAGTAAAAGCAACTAGGCAGCCAGTTCAGTCTGGTTGTCTATCTCTCTAATGTGCTACAGAAATGGATAATAGTGAAGATTTTTCCTGGCTATTTGTAGTATTTTAATACTTGGCATTGTTCGTGCTCTTGAAGTGACTCATAAAAGCTTATTAACAACTGAGCATCAGCTTATGCTGTGATGCCCCTTGTCTTGATAATAATCTGAGTGAACTGATTACTCCGAGATTTACACTCTTACACTCTATCCCCCCTTTTTTAAAGATAGAGAACAGATTTTTCTTCAAAACATACCAAGTAATAAATGGCTATTAAAAAAATGTCATCGGCTTCGCATTATCTAAAAGCGAAGGTGGTCACAGTTTTTGTATATTTCAATGAAACCATTAAGTGGCATTGCCCAATAAATTAAATCTACTATATGAAATATAGGGATATATAATGAACTTTTTTCAAAAAATGTTTATTGCTACAACGATAAGCTTATTTACATCTAGCGCATTTTCAACTTCATTAGACTTTCGTCATGAATATAAAGTAGGCAGCAAACAGCATGCTAGCCGAGTAAAAATGAGCCATAGTTTTGAGAATAACCTAAGCGTTGGCCTTGAAACTAAATTTAAAGGGGCTGAAGGTAAGTTCATGTCTGAAATGCAAACTAATGGCACTGAGATTGGCATAAACTACAAACAAAAAATCAACAATGAATGGACTTTAGCACTAGGTATGCCAATTGAGTTTGGACTTAGCGGTGATACTTACAAGCCTCAGATCCGTCTGACTTATGCACCCAAATATATAGATAGTTTATCTATCAGCGGTCGTTACCGTATGGACATAAAGCCTGGTGAAGATGAAAGCAGGTTGCGTCATCGCTATACCGTTAATTTAGGTTATAAGATTGATAACTGGCGTTTTGGTTATGAAGGTAACTATTACTATGCGGACAGTCCAAGCCGTAACTTATATAATGGCCGTACTAACTACGAACATAACGTAACGATACAGTATCGTATTGAGGCATGGACTCCTTGGGTAGAGATTGGTAACTCTTCAGCAAGTGCGAGCTCATTAGATCAGGAAGAAGACGGTCGTGAGTTAAGAATTCGTTTTGGTTTACGTTATAGTTTTTAAGAAGAACATTAATATTACTTTTAAACCCACCCTATGGTAGCGCCTGAGAAAATCCATTTCTGTGTTGCACTCTTTTGAACGATGAGGCTTATAAAGGGAACCACCTTTATTTCAACAATGCGCCTTGAATTGGATCCGCTCAGTCTGCTCTGAAGCCTGTACTTTGGAGCAGATGGGTATATATGGCGTAGATTTTCTGTATGAATACTCTGGTCTAGGTAATGCTGTTGGCGATTCAGTTAATGTTAGCTTCAACTATGAATTCAATAAACAACTGGCCATAATTTGGAACTTTATTTATGTTGCTAGTGTTAATCACATTGAGATATTTCACCGTTTAATCTGATCGGGTTTAATTCCCAGCCGCTTGCGGCGTAAAGTCTTTTGAACTTCACGCTATAAGATACCTCTCTTTGCATAGCAAATTTGAGCCAAAGCGAAAAGCCTTGGCGCGAGGTAATTCATTGGAGTTTGGGGGAGGTGCGCTAACATTTAGAACTATCGCTCTTGAGCATAAGGTCTGTATTGCCTACAATAGCGCACGCTTTACAATCTTTCATTACAGGCCACGACCATGAACGACACGACATCGCAACCCGCTTTACCCGATCGCCTTTCCGTCAATCCCCGTAGCCCACATCATGTGGTAGAAATTTTTGAACACGAGATAGGTATTTTTCTCAATGGCAAAGAGCGTTTTGATGTCGAGGAGTATTGCATCAGTGAAGGTTGGGTAAAAGCCCCGTCGCACAAAGCATTGGACCGTCGCGGGCAACCGCTTATGATGACGGTAAAAGGGAAGGTTGAGGTGTTTTATCGTTAAGATGAATTAACGCTACGCCCTTTATCATAGTATGACTGAATGTATCAGTCTCATGAAGGAGAATGAGGGCGTTTTTGACTGTGGCGATATCACCCCATGTTGGGATTTAGGTTAAGTGATGTTTAAAGAACTCTAGAGTGCGACTCCACGCAAGTTCTGCCTCGATTTCACTGTATCTTGCAGTTGAATCATTGTGGAAACCGTGGTTTACCCCTTTATATACATATGCTTGATAATCTGCATTGATTGCTTTGAGTTGTGTTTCATAATCAGGCCAAGAACGATTGACACGTTTATCTAGCTCAGCGAATTGCAATAATAAAGGGGATTTTATGTTCTTGATGAATGCTTCCTTGGCTGGTGTTCCATAAAAAGGAACCACTGCATTCACAAGCTCAGGTTCACGTGCCGCTAACATATTGCATATATAGCCACCGAAACAGAACCCCACAGCTCCTAATTTATCACTACTTAGATCATGATTTTTTAGGAACTTAGCGGCATTAATGAAATCTATTTCCACTTTGGCGCGGTCAAGTGATTTTTGCATGATTCGTCCCTCATCATCATTGCCTGGATAGCCGCCTAGTGAGTGCAAAATATCAGGAGCAAAAGCAATAAATCCTCGCTTAGCCAGTCGTCGAGCAACATCTTTAATATAAGGGTTAAGCCCTCTGTTCTCATGTACAACAAGTACTGCGGGGGTTTTGGGCTTGACGTCTGTAGGGGTGACTAAATATCCGCGACCCTCGTCAAAAGCACCGACAGAAGAGTAGGTCGCATAGGTTGCTTTGATATCAGCATCATTAAAAGACACTTGCTCAGCTAATGCATAATTTGGGAGAAGCCCACCAGACACCGCCGCAGCTGTTAAACCGATGGCGCCAAGCCGTTTAAGAAAAGTACGGCGGTCAATATCCCCATGGGCATATTCATCGTACCAGTCAAAGGCTTCTTGAGGGATCTCAGTTGTGCATATGTTATAAGTTTGCTGGGTGTTCATTATTTTCTCCAAACAATTAACGGTGTCATTTTTTGCCAAGTTAAAAACCTGGCTTGGGTGTGCTTAGTTGATCTTGATTATTAAATCATTTTTTTCACTCATTGCAGCTTTAGGTTAGCCTAATTCTAGTACGCTAAGGTTAACTTATTTTGTGAAGGGGTTCGACATTGCAAGTCAGGGAAAGAAAAATGTTGTGCTTACATGTTGAGCATGGCTTTTTTTGCTTAAAGACTTTGTTTATTTTAATGAGCGCGTCGGCTTAGTATTGTGAGTCAGCCTGGAGGAATAAACCTGTGCGCTAAACCACTTTTAATTGCATCTGAAATCATGCATCTTGAGGTAGAACGGGTATACTTACAAAGGTACGCTAAAACCTGTTTGATTTTTATAGGTGATTTTGGCTGGGGTTCTATTTTGTTTACTACAGAGTTGAGCCAGAACTGAGTCTGGATGATTGTTATTATGGCGCTCAAATTTAATAGAGCATGTTTCAAGTCGATACTATGAAGAGAATCGTGATGCGTGCAGAGTTGTACCTGTTTTTAGCCAGCGTATTGGCGGCACTAGGTTGGATTGCGTCTAAGCTGGTGGTTTTAAATATGCCTGGCGAGGTATTTATTGCAATAAGGTTCCTGCTTGCGGGCCTTATTTTACTGCCGTTCTGTTATAAACGTATACTTAGGTTATCCCTTAAGCAGCTTATAATGGGGTGTGGCGTTGGTGTCTTTCTTGGGGTCGGATTTCAAGTTTTGATTTATGCAGTGTCAATAAATCACAGTCTGTCTGAAGGTGCATTCATCATGAGTTTAGCCATGATCATTGCCCCAGTGACCGCATGGATTATTTTTCAGGTAAAGCCCAATCGAGCATTTTGGTTTGTTTTACCAATAAGCGCTATAGGTATGATGCTGCTGACGTTAGGCAGTACTTGGCAGAGTGATTCTAGTCAGCTCTACTTCATGCTCGCTGCGGTATTTTTTTCGATTCATTTTGTGCTGAATAAGAACATTAGTCGTCGACTAACTCCGCTGGTCTCAATATGTTTACAACTATTTACTGTGGGTATTGTGGGGGCCATTTATGTTGGGTTTACTCAAGAATATGCTTTTGAATTCAATCGCAGCTTAATATTCTGGTTTATTATTTCTACTGTCTTTGCTACTTCGATGCGCTACTGGCTGCAAATAACGGGGCAGTATTTAGTCAATATTGAAACCGCCGCTTTTATCATGATTTTAGTGCCTATATGGACCATGATGCTGAGTGTTACCGTGTTGGGTGAGGCGCTTGAATTACACAAGGTGCTGGGTGGTTGTGTGATTTTGCTATCACTGTTTCTCTATATTAGGCTCTCTAGGCAAGTAGCTTTAACATCTAAGTAATATTTGATAGCAAAGTTACTTGTTGCCACCATCAAAAATTAACGGTGCTATATACCCATGTTACTTCAAAGTGCAGTGTTCAGAGCAGTCTGAGTGGATCAAATTCAAGGCGCATTGTTGAAACAATGGCGGCTCCCCATAAGTCACTTCTTTCAAAAGAGGGCAATCCATAAGTGGATTTGCTCAGGCGATCCCATAGAGTGGGTTTAAGTGATTGATATTGCGTCATTGACCTTGCCCTGCCTGTTATAAGGAATAGGCTAACCTAACTCCATCTCTATTTATTTCACTTTTGTGAACTCCACACCTATATTTCAGCGAACACTTGTACGCATAATAGGTTGTTAGCTATATTGACTATTGGAGTTTGCCATGAAAAACAGTGATTGTCCTCAGTGTAATCAAAAGATCGCCCTTAATGAAATAACCTGCCCCTACTGTCATGCAGCTCAAGGGTTAGAAGCTCTTTCTGGTATTGATCGGAATATTCGCATTAAGAACCAAAAACTCGCAATATGGTTTAGCTTTTTACTTGGTGGATTAGGCTTACATAAGTTCTATTTAGGTCAATACCTAATTGGTAGTTTGTATTTGATGTTTAGCTGGACATTAGTACCAATGATTGTGGGCTGGGTTGATGCTATTCGTACTTTGAAAATGAGTTCATTTAATTTTGAGCAACGTTATTGCCGTAGAGTCTAAATTGAGTAGCAATCTAGCCCGTTGTCTATTGATTGATGACTATCTCTTGAGCCAACCATCAGGGCAAATGGAACCGTCGAATTCTAGTCAGATTCGACTGCCTCTGAAGTGAAATAGTCAGATAGTCATGAATGAAATCGAAGAAAAAGATGGAGGCTTTGGATATAGGCACAAAGAGCTGACCATACTTCAAACTGAATTCTGTTTTCATTTAACGTTTAATATACCGAAGGATCATCTTTGTTAGGGCGGGTCTTGAAGCGGCGATGTAACCACATATACTGGCTGGGGCTGCGGTTGATGATCCCTTCAATGATCTTATTACCTCGTTTAGCATCTACAATCTCATTTTCACTGGGGAAGTTATCTAGGGCAGGCATGATCTCTATGCTGTAGCCTTTATCATCGGCATCTCGGACCACGCTGAAGGGCAACACCTTAGCCTTACCCAAGCGAGCCAAGGTGGTGGCCCCTTTGATTGTTGCCGCTTCTTGCATGGCGAAGAAGGGGATGAAGGTGGCACTAGAACGGCCGAAATCTTGATCTGCTGTGTACCAGACAACCTCAAGGTTTCTCAAGCAGCGAACCATTTGCCTCAAGTTTCGTTTAGGCACCAAGGCCTTATTGGATCGTAGACGTCCCTTGACCTGCAGGTACTCGATCACAGCATTGTTATGGGGACGGTAGACACCCACACCAGATAGATGTTGGCCCATAATTCTCCCCCCCATTTCTAGCGGCAGACAATGCACGGCGAACAAGATAACTCCATGACCATCAGCGAGTGTTTTTTTGAGATGCTCTTGGCCTTTTATGCTCATATGACGTTGCACTCTGGCATCGGACCACCACCAGGCATTGATGGTATCAAAGATGGCCTTGCCTGTTTCTTCAAAGTTACGCAGGAGCAAGTTTTGTCGTTCACTAGGACTCATTTCGGGGAAGCAAAGTTCCAAGTTACGTTTGGCAGTCTTGACGCGACTGATCATGACGAATTTTGCTAAGCGACCGATAAGGCGACCAAGTTTCATTTGTATCGAAAAGGGGAGCACTTGTGTCATACGCATCAAACCTACGCCGAACCAGAGTAGCCAGTATTTTGGGTGATATAAATGTGTCGAAAATTGGGCTTTTTCTATCACGGAAAACTCAAATGTAAGGGGCAATTACCGCTTATTCTAACGTAATTGACCCGGATAAAGTTTAAAATTTTTGAATGATTTCGCTATTACGGTCTTTCATTCTTGGATGGTCTTACGAAGCAAAAGATATCCCTAATAGGCTGTTAAAGCTAGAAACTCATTCAGGTATCCATCTACTTGAACTGAGTGAGGTTCATAAGTGTAATCCCTGTTTTATTAAAAAAAAGTCTCAGACTTATAAGATCATTCAATTTTGACCTGAATGGAAAATTGAAGTTTAAACCCTATAGATACTGTTGTTTATCGATTATCTGGCTTATGTGTTCAAAAATAATGTTCTCTATATTCCAAAAAGGTATTAAAAATCAGATTTTATTCTTTTTTGCTTTTCTTTATAAAGGCTAAGCTAACTGACATTACATTGATATAGGGCCGTACCCATGTTGTTAAAAGAGCTTTCATCATTCGCTTCGCCATTGTCACAGGGGCAAGTGGATAAATTAAAGCAGCTCACCGCTGAACTAAGTGCCGTGCAACTTGCATGGGTAAGTGGTTATTTATCAGCTACAGCCGAGCAAGGAACTCACCTTCTTGGTAGTGAAGCTACTGCTCAAAGCGCGCCGGCACAAACTATTACGATTTTATACGGTAGCCAAACTGGTAATGGTCGCGGGGTGGCAAGTGAGTTGGCCGCAAAGGCTCAAGCTCAAGGGTTTGCCGTTAACTTAATTTCTATGGGGGATTATAAGGTCCGTCAACTGAAGCAAGAAACTCTATTACTGGCTGTAGTGAGTACCCATGGTGAAGGTGAAGCCCCTGATGATGCTATCGAACTACATAAATTTCTGGCATCTAAGCGAGCGCCTAAATTAGATAATCTAAACTATTCGGTATTGGCTCTGGGGGATTCAAGTTACGAGTTTTTCTGCCAAACAGGTAAAGACTTCGATGAGCGTCTATCTTCATTAGGTGCTAAGCCACTCCAGGTTTTGGTTGAGTGTGATGTCGACTATGAGTTGGCTGCTGAGCAGTGGCAAGATTGTGTTATAGAAGCCATTAAGCCATTAATTAAAACTTCAGCTGCGAGTGTCCTTTCCTTTTCGGGATCTGCTCTATCTGATGGTACTTCAGATTTTGAAGCCAGTGAGTTTACCAAGCAGAAACCTTATAAAGCCGAATTTCTAGTGAGTCAGAAACTAACGGGCAGGGAGTCGGATCGTGATGTACGACACATTGAAATAGATTTAGGTGAGTCGGGGTTGAATTATCAAGCAGGTGATGCTTTGGGCGTCTGGTTTACTAACTCTGAAACCTTAGTGAGTGAGTTATTGACAACATTGTCCCTTGATGGTGATGAAGTGGTTACTGTGGGCAAGGATGCGCTATCTCTCAAGCAAGCATTGATCGAGAGGAAAGAGTTAACTCAGCTTTATCCTGGTCTGATTAGAGATTGGGCCGCACTTAGCGGTAATGCTGAACTACTGAGTATCAGTGAAGAAAGGGCATTAACTCGCCAGTTTGTGTTAAATAATCAGCTAGCGGATCTCACCACAAATTATAGCGTTGAAGTAACCTCTACTCAGCTGTTATCCATGCTACGACCAATCACCCCCCGCTTGTATTCCATTGCATCGAGTCAAGCTGAAGTCGAGTCAGAGGTGCACTTGACCGTTGCATTAGTTGAAGATAAACGCGAAGGAGGCGCAAGGTTTGGTGGCGCTTCACAGTTCTTATCTCAAGCGGAAGAGGGCGCCGAAGTGAGGGTTTATGTTGAACCTAACACCCATTTCAGGCTCCCAGAAAATCCTGAAACACCTGTGATCATGGTAGGGCCAGGTACAGGTATTGCTCCGTTTAGAGCTTTTATGCAGGAGCGTGCGGCTCAAGGTATTAAAGGTAATAGCTGGCTTATCTTCGGTAATCCGCATTTTGAGCAGGATTTTCTCTATCAAACGGAATGGCAGCAGTATCTGAAAGATGGCTCGCTGTCTCGGATAGATTTAGCTTTCTCACGAGATCAAGCTCATAAGGTCTATGTTCAGCACAAAATTGCTGAGCAAGGTGAAGAGCTATGGAGCTGGCTCGAGTCCGGTGCACATTTTTATGTATGTGGCGATGCTGAGCGCATGGCGAAAGACGTGCATCAGGCTTTGCTGGATATTACGGTGAAGTTTGGCGGTAAAACTCAAGAGGAAGCTGAGGCCTACTTGGAGAATTTACGCAGCAGCAAACGTTATCAGAAAGACGTTTATTGATAATTAGAAGCCTTTCTGGGTATCCGGTAATGAGGCCTTCTGTTTAAACCTAATGATAAGATGCGATGCCTATTAAATAAGAGTGTCGCAACAAAAATGAGTGAGGCGGTAGCCATGTCAGAGAATAAAAGTAAACAGCAAACAGAGCCACTATCTATCAATGAGCACCTTAAAATTGACAGTAATTTTCTCAGAGGTACGATTCAAGAAGGCTTAGATACGGCTGTAACTGGCTCCTTTAATGAAGGCGATCAGCAGCTGATTAAATTCCACGGTTTTTACCAACAAGATGACCGTGATTTAAGAAATGAGCGTAAAGAGCAAAAGCTGGAGCCGCTTTATAGTTTCATGTTGCGTGCACGTGTTGCTGGTGGCGTGTGTACTCCAGAACAATGGCTGGCTGTGGATGAGATCTCATCGACCTTGACCAGTTCTAACAGCATACGCTTGACCACTCGTCAGACATTTCAGTATCACGGCATCTCTAAGCGTAACTTAAGAACCTTGATCCAGAGCCTGGATCGCAAGGCGTTAGACTCTATTGCCGCCTGTGGTGACGTTAACCGAAATGTGATGTGTAACCCAAACCCCGTGGAGTCTCGTCTGCACGAACAGGCTTTTTATTGGGCCAAGCAACTGTCGGATAATTACTTGCCTCGCACTAAGGCATACGCCGAGATTTGGCTTGGAAATGATAAAGTTGCTACCAGTGAAGGTGATGATGTCGAACCTATATATGGCAAGACGTACCTGCCGCGTAAATTCAAAATGGCCGTTGCTGTACCGCCAGATAATGATGTTGACGTATATACCAATGATTTGGGATTTATCGCGGTTGCCGAAGAGGGAGAACTCATTGGCTTTAATTTAGTGGCTGGTGGGGGGATGGGGTCTACTCATGGTGAGGTGCAGACCTTTCCTCGTCTTGCCGATGATTTTGGTTTTATCAAGGCCGAAGACACATTGAAGTTTGCTGAGGCGATATTAAAAGTTCAGCGTGATTGGGGTAATCGTTCTAACCGTAAACTGTCGAGACTCAAGTACACCATAGTTAAATATGGCTATGAAGCCTTTAAGGTCGAGGTCGAAAAGCGTGCTGGGGTTAAATTTGAGCCCAAACGTGATGTGGTCATAGGTGATCGTGGTGATCGTTATGGTTGGATAAAAGGTATCGATAACTGCTGGCACCTAACGCTATTCATTGAAGGTGGTCGTATCAAGGATCTACCAGGTCAGCCGTTGCAAACTGGATTAAGAGAAATTGCCAAGATACATAAGGGCGATTTCCGTATGACCTCTAATCAAAACTTTATCATCGCAGGTGTTGCCGAAGAGGATAAGGCCGAGATAGAAGCCTTAGCCCGTAGTCATGGCCTGATGGGGACATTGATCACCGCAACACGAGGTCGCTCAATTGCCTGTGTGGCACTGCCAACTTGTGCCCTTGCTATGGCCGAAGCCGAGCGTTATTTCCCTGACTTCTTGACGAAAGTCGAGTCACTGCAGGAGAAGCACGGCTTCTTGGATCAAGGCATTGTTATTCGTATGACGGGTTGCCCTAATGGTTGTGCCAGACCCTTTGCTGCAGAGATTGGTCTGGTCGGTAAGGCTCCGGGTCGCTATAACCTATATCTGGGCGCGAATTTCGAAGGTACACGTTTAAATAAACTTTACCGTGAAAATATTCAAGAAGCCGAGATATTAGCAGAGCTTGATGGCTTGTTTGCCAGATATGTGAGTGAGCAAGAAGAGGCTGAAACCTTCGGTAATTTCACGGTTCGTATAGGTGTCGTAGCAGCAGTACATGATGCTGCTAAGGATTTTCATGGACAGAGTAGTTATGCCTAAGTTAAATACTCAGCCTGAGTCAGTGGTTTCTGCACAAGAATTATTGGCGTTGTTAAGTGCACCTGCAGTTGAGCAGAAGAACGAACTTGAGCGTATCAATAATTTCCTCGGAGATTTGACACCTAGGCAAAGAGTGGTTTGGGGGTTGAAGTATCTGCCGGGTAATCATGCGTTATCGTCAAGTTTTGGTATTCAAGGTGCGGTGATGTTAAATCTGTTGAGTACTGAGCAGCCAGATATCCCAGTGATCTTAACTGATACCGGCTACCTGTTTCCAGAGACTTATCGTTTTATTGATGAGTTGACCGAGCGTTTGTCGTTGAATATTAAGACATTTGTATCACCCATGACTTCAGCTTGGCAAGAGGCACGTTTTGGTTTGTTGTGGGAGAAAGGCCTCGATGGTTTAGATCAATATAACAGTATGAATAAGGTCGAGCCAATGCAGCGTGCGCTCGATGAGTTGAGTGTAGGCACTTGGTTTGCGGGATTGCGTCGCAGTCAATCCAGTACTCGAGAGATGCTACCTATCTTAGCTATTCATGGCTCACGCTATAAAATTTTGCCAATTCTGGATTGGAGTAATAAAGATGTGCATGAATATTTAACTGAGCACGACTTACCTTATCATCCGCTGTGGGAACAAGGTTATGTCTCGGTTGGTGATACGCATTCTAGCAAGCCATTAGAGCTGGGCATGCTCGAAGAGGAGACCCGTTTCAATGGCCTTAAGCGTGAATGTGGTCTGCACTTCGAAATTTAATCGTGGTTTCACCTCTGGCGAATGTAACAATGCGAATACATGTGTTACAATATGTGTAAGAGTGGCGAGTTAGTCTATAATCAGGAATTCCCGTAGATGGTTTTAGAATGTTGCTCTGTATAATGGCACCTTATTAATGTATTCGTGACTCATTTTGGTTATTAGCATGAGTCGCTGATTTTAGCGATATTCCATTAACTTTGGACACTATGACTTTTAAATTTTCCTAGAGCTTGTTGTCACCTTTATGATGATACTTACTAGAAGTCGCCGAGGGATTTTAAAGCTTGTTCACTTCTTGTCTCTGAGGTGAAATGTAGTTTTGGTTGGCTTGTTAGCGCCTGCTTAATCAAAAGCCGTCCCCCCTGAATAGTCCGATGCGGCTATTCAGGCTTAGTCCCCCGAATTTTAAAATTCACCTGCCTATTTATGGTTTTACGTTTCTCGAACGCCTCCTTTTTAAAACCATTTTTTATTCTGAGATCTAGGGGAAATATTTTTCTCTATATTTATAGTATATTAGTGGATTAATTTTAGGGATCTTTTAGATCCAAAAATACAATTTTGGTCTATTAAATGGAGTTTAATGAATGAAAAAAGTACTAATTGCTGCGACAGTGGTTGCTGTAGCTGCTGGTGGATATTGGTTTAATCAGCAGCCCGAAGGAGGAGCGAGTCAATTCAATGAAATATTGGCGTTGGTACCTGCAGATACGCCTATTTTTTCAGGCCAGTTAAAGCCTTTCCCTATCAAGTCTTATATCAACTCTGTACCTCAAAACTCTCAGGCCTATCCAGAAGAGGTATTTGCCGAGTTAGAGCTGTTTGATGATACCAGATCTAAGTTTTTTGTCAGCTTGAGTCGGATTTATATGGATAGCTTGGAGAGCGGTCAAAAATTTGTGACTACCTTCGGTTTAGCCGATGATATTAGAAGTTATTTTTACACCTTAGGGCTGCTACCTGTACTTAAGGTCGAAGTCGAGAAGCCTGATGCCATATGGGCCCTGCTGGATAAGGCGGAACAGGACAGTGGCTTCAGTCATCAGATTAAGACTTTGAAAGGGTTAACATATCGTTCTTATACGTTAACAGAGGCAGGCGATGCCAAAGCTATCGAGTTATTATTTTCACAACAAAATGGCTTGTTAACAATTACTTTTAATGCGTCTATATTTTCCGAAGATACGCTCGAAACGGCGTTTGGCATTAATCCTGTAAGCCCTTCACTTGCCGATGCAAATGTATTACAAGATATCATTAAAACCCATGGCTTTAGCGATGAAGCAGTCGGCTTCGTCAACCATCAAGAGTTAGTTAAAGCCATGACTACCAAAGACGGTAATCAGCTGGCTCGCCAAGTGACAGCTATTTTAGATCAAGAGGGCGAAGACTCATTGTTGGAGCTTCGCACGCCAGAATGCCATAGTGAGTTTGCAGCTATTGCTACTAATTGGCCGCGAACCGTATTTGGTTTGAATAGTTTTTCAATTGAAGACCAAGAGAGTAGCGTGGATGGCTCCATTGTGATTGAGAGTAAGAACCAGACTTTGCTGCACGCACTTAAAAGTATGCGTGGTTTCATTCCCAATTATGTGAAAAACAGTCGTGATAGTGTATTTTCTATGGGTCTGGGCATTGAGTTAAATCAATTAGTGCCCTCATTAACTGCCATATGGGATGAGCTGCTACAACCTCAATATCAGTGTCAAATTTTACAAGATTTTCAACAAGAGATATCGAGTCAAAATCCTGCGATGTTAAGTATGTTTACTGGCATGGCGAATGGGATTTATGGTGCGAGTGTGGCACTCCTTGATTATAAGTTTGCAGAGCAAACCACACAAGGTGAGTTAAATTTAGAAAGTGTTGATGCTATTATAAGCCTGTCAGCAGATAACCCGAGTGTTTTGGTTAATATGCTTAAGCCTTTCGTGCCTGAACTGGCCAGTATTGAATTGCCACAAGATGGCAGCTCAATAGATCTTACTTCATTGCTTCCAATGTTGTCTGAGTATGGTATTTCTCCTAAGCTAGCGGTGAAAGGTAAACATATCGTGCTATATACTGGCAACCAAGCCGAGGCTGTGGCGAATAATCTGGCCGATGAAGTGTTAGACAACAATGGTTTATATAGTGTTTACCTGGATTATAGTAAGGTGTATGCGGCGCTCTTAAGCTTGTCTGAGTTCATTGGAGAGCCATTGTTGCAGGAAGAGTTTTCTAAGATGAAAGCTTACAATATGTGGATGCAGGTGGATCTGGATATTAATGACCAAGGCATAGTATTTGACTCATACATGAATAGTAAAGTGACCCCCAGCGGTGAATAACCCCTTGTGTATCTAGCGAGCTATTATAAAGGAGCCAGCCATGCTGGCTCTTTTTTGTAACACCAATCGTTATGCTGACGGTATTAAATAATGAAATTACAAGGTGGAGGTTATAAGTGGTCATTGCTGGACTGTTTTTAAAGGCAAATGAAGTGAGAATGGTAAGCCTGAGTGGTACGCGTGGATCTCATGAGCTAATGGCATCTAAGATCAACAAGTTAACGCTGAATAAAAATCCCACACAGGAAGAGGTCAGCCAGTTTTCTACAGAGGTTAAGGCCTATTGCGATGAGCATAAAATTGATCAAATCATGCTAAATAGGCGTGCCAGTAAGGGTCAAGGTGCTGGCGGAGCAGGGACCTTCTTGATGGAAGGCGTTATACTGGCAACCTCAATTATCGGTGTCGATTTGGTTCATCCTGCCACCGTGAGAGCAACGGATAAACGAGCTCATACCCTGAAATTGCTCAAGCCTAAAACGGTCGATTTAGGTAAAGCTTATGATTTGGCGTTTGAACTGTTAAAATAGTACATTTAAAGTTAGTGCAATGATATTTAATGTAATAAATGTTGTTTAAGTAGTGGATTTACTTTTTATCATGATTTTTTATAATGAAAATTCGCTTTAATATTCCATCGAAGCCTTAAGTAAGGTATAACGGCGCTATGAAAATACCAAAACGCATTCAGCCTCTCGTCGATGAAGGCTTAGTTGATGAAGTCCTTCGCCCCTTGATGAGTGGCAAAGAGGCCGATGTTTATGTTGTCCGCTGTGGCGACGATGTTCGTTGTGCCAAAATTTATAAAGAAGCTGAGAAGCGTAGCTTTAAACAGGCTGTGCAATACCGAGAGGGCAGAAAGAGCCGTAATAGTCGTCGTACTCGCGCCATGGAGAAGGGCTCGAAATTTGGCCGCAACGAGCAGGAAAATGCTTGGCAAAATGCTGAAATTGATGCTCTATTTCGCCTTGCTTATGCCGGCGTTAGGGTCCCGCAGCCCTATGGTTGTTTCGATGGTGTTCTTTTAATGGAGCTGATCACTGATGATCAAGGATTTGTTGCTCCAAGGCTCAATGACATCACCTTAACCCGAGAACAAGCACTCGCTCACCACACCTCTGTGATTAAAGATGTGCAGCGGATGTTGTGTGCCGGCCTAATTCATGGCGATTTGTCTGAGTTTAATGTGTTATTGGACAGTAATGGCCCGGTGATTATTGATCTGCCTCAGGCGGTAGATGCTGCTGCAAATAACAATGCTAAGCGAATGCTTGAGCGTGATGTAAACAATATGACTCGGTACTATGGTCAGTATGCTCCTGAGCTTCTTAGTAGCAAGTATGCAAAAGAAATGTGGGCTCTGTTTGAGTCTGGTAAGCTAAGTCCTGAGTCTGAACTTACAGGCAAGTTTAAAGAGAGTACTAAAACTGCAGATGTTGAGTCGGTGTTGGCTGAAATCGAAGCGGCATTCGATGAAGAGCAAGAACGCAAAGAGCGTATTCGCGAAGCAGCAGAAGAAGATTAAAGCTAAAATGTACTTTGCTGGTGGGCTGGTCAGTGATGGCTTTCTGTATAATTGGCATTTCCGGCACTCATAAGATCAGATGATACTGTGCTGTTGTTGCTAAGACGGCGTGAGCTTGTTGTTATCAGGGCAAAGGCCGTCATCTTAGATAGCGACTCTTAATGACTTTTTTCGATACCTAACTGTTCCAAATTCGCGGCTATATCTTCTGCTGCCGTTGCTGCATTAATATCTTCATCTATTTTAATGATCTTGCCATCTTTGCCTACATAAAAGGTGACGCGACTAGCGACACGGAAGAAATTTAGTACATCATAGGCCTTTGCTGTCTCCTTGGTGGGATCGCTCAGCATAGGGAAGTCGGCTTTTTGCTTCTTGGCAAAGTCTTGATTGTCCTTTAGATCATCGACACTGGCCATCATATAAACCGCGTTATATTCCCTGATTAAGTGTCCTTTCTGGACCAGAGAGCGACATTCCAGAGTGCAGCCATGAGTGTTTGCCATGGGGTACCAAGCAAGAACCAGAGTCTGCTTACCTAAATAATCACTGAGCTGGTAGAAGTTACCATCTGTGGATTGTAATCTAAAATTTGGTGCTGTATCTCCAACCTTAAGATCGGTTGCCATGGCGGAGAAACTGAGTATGGATAATAGGATAAGTTTGAGCGACAATTTAAACATCTTAGGCACCTAGTATAGATATGGTTTGTTAGACCAATGGGTATTATTGATGGACATCTCTAAATTAACACATTGGCAGATATATGTAAGCTGCTTTGATCCTACGAGTTTGAAGCTGTCAGCTAGAGACTTGATAGGATTGCACATCTGATTTTGTATTTGCTCTGCGAGTTGAGGCGCCGACGTGATCAGCTAAGAATGAAATCAATAGCAGTTATGTCTGATGGCGTGAGTTAAACATTTTTTCTAGGCCAATGCCAATTGGCTTCATTGCCTTGGGACGGAAAACTTGGAATATTTCGAGCCAGTATTAGTGAGCATACTGCAAACCCCGCTCCGATATAAAATACCGCTTGGGGGGAATAAATCCAGATCAGACCGAGTAAAACTGGGATCACCACGGCGGCTATATGATTAATGGTAAAACTCACCGACATGGTGGCCGCGATATCTTTTCCGTCGGCAATTTTCTGAAAATAAGTCTTGATGGCGATAGCCATGGCAAATAACAGGTGATCAATCACATACAGTGTGGCGGCGATTTGAGGGTGTTGTACCCAAGCATAGCTGACAAAGATGATGATCAGGCCAATGTATTCGATGGTGAGTGCTTGGCGTTCGCCAATGCGACCGATGAAACGACCTATGGCAGGAGCAAACAGCAGGTTAATGACATAATTGATTAAGAACAGGCTGGTAATTTCACTGACGCTATAACCAAACTTTTCTACCATCATAAAACCGGCAAACACCATAAATATTTGACGTCTGGCTCCAGAGAAGAAGGTGAGCAGGTAATAGAGCCAGTATCTTTTTCTGAGAATGATTTTCTTATGCTGCACTTCACCTAACTCATATTTAGGAAAATAAAAGGTGACGCTCAGCACCATTAATAAGCCCAAGCAGCCGATGAGTGCATACATATACACATAATCAAGCTTTAGCCAACTCATCACCAGCCAGATGCTGGCGTAACCCGAGAGTGCCGCGGCAGAGCGCCAGGCCAGAGCTTTTCCAAGAAACCCCGCTGTTTCCTTCTTATCTACCCACTGTAGTGTCAATGACTGATTTATAGTTTCGAAGTAATGGAAACCTACTGACATGAGCACTGTGGTGATATAGAGGCCGAGTACCTGAGGGAAAAAGCCAGTAACCGCCACTCCGATAGATAAAACTGCCAGAGAGATTAAGGCGAAGGTTTGTTCACGGATGATGAGTAGCACGAATATGGCAGTAAAAGCTAAGAAGCCCGGAACCTCACGCAGGCTATGAAGTATGCCAATTTCCACGCCAGTAAATTGCGCTTTTTCGATAACAAAATTATTAAGTAACACCTGCCAAACGGCAAATACCAAAGACATGATGAAGGTCATCCAAAGCAGGAGTTGCTGCGGTCTTTTATGTTTTATTGACATTCGATATGGCCATTAATCATTGTTGATTTTAGATAGTTAGCGGTGAGCTTACATGAGTTTTTTTCCATTGGTTAGTCATTATCTTGCTATGTTAGTAATTGCGAATGTAAATGATACGTAAAGTTAATTGTAGTCATAAGTGTAAATTTTAATGTAAACGATTGTCGTTTATTATATCTTACCTACGATTTAGAGAATGCTGTTAATTGGTGTGGAGAGATAAATGAAAACAAAGTTAAGTCTGTTGGCCTTATGTATCGCTGGATTTAATTGCAGCAGTGCTATTGCTGCAATCGAACCCGCTCAACTAGAGCTGGCGATAGCTAAACAGGAAGCGGAGCTCAATAAGCTCAAACTCGAGCTTGCCAAGTTAGCCGCTCAACAACAAGTTCAACAAAAGCAGCAAGAAAAGCAAGCTGAAACCGTCTCAGTGGCAAAGAAGGAGCTAGCTGAAAGTATATGGAGTAAGTTCTCTTTCACATCTTACGGCAGCATGAATTATACCAGCGATGAGTATTATCAAAATGTACAGGACACTTCTCCAGAGCGTCGTGCTCGTTTCGATCTCGAGCGCATAGTTACCGAGTTTGGCTATCAGTTCAACGATAAATGGGACATGGAAGTTGAGATCGAGTATGAGCATGGTGGAACGGGAGCATCTCTTGAATATGATGGTTTCGAAGAGTTTGGTGAATTTGAAACTGAGATCGAAGCTGGTGGTGAGGTGATGATTGAGAAGGCTCAGTTGAGGTATAGCCACAATGATTCATTCGGCGTTAAGTTCGGTAATATTCATTTGCCAATTGGACTTTCTAGCATCTTACATAAGCCAGATCAATACCTGACGGTATTACGTCACCGTAGTGAGGCGGCCATGATGCCGGCAGTTTGGAATGAGATGGGTATTGGCATATTTGGTGAGATGGCGAATTTTCATTACCAAGCCCAGCTTGTCAGCGGTCTTAACTCTGAATTTTTCCGTACTTATGACTGGGTTGCATCAGGGCATCAAAAGCGCTTCGATAATATTAATGCCGACGATCTTGCCTATGCGCTGCGTTTGGATTACGGCAACTTTAAGGAAGGCAGCGCCGTTGGCGTTGCTTATTATTATGGCAATACCTCTGGTAATCGTCATAAGAGCAACAAGATAGACGGTGATGGTACGGTAAGTATTTTAGCCATTTCTGGCGCTTTCGTTGAGGGACCTTGGATCTTACGCGGCCAATATCTAAACGGTACTTTGAGCGATGCAGACGAAATCACTCAGGCAAACAAGACTACAGCGGGTCTACAAACAGGCGTCTCAGCTCAAGTTGGTTCCGAGTCTGAAGCCTTCTTTGTCGAGGCTGGTGTGGATCTAAGCCATTTTAATTTTTTGCCTATCACCATATTTGCCAATATTGATTACTCTAACCCGCTAGCCGAAGTTGATACCGGCACCGCATCTAAGCGGTATGAGAATACCTGGACCAGTGTCGGAATTAACTATTCTCCAATTCCTGAAATTGTAATCAAGGCTGAAGCTGGACGTCAGCAAGTCGCCGACTCTTCAATTCCTGATACTAACTTTTTTGCACTGGGTGTGGGTTATCAGTTCTCCCTATAACAGCAATACCAACACTTTTATTATGAAGTAAAAACGGAGCATTACATGAAAAACCTTAAATACTCAGCAGTCGCCATTGCACTTATCTCGACACTCGCCGCATGTGGTGGTTCAGGAGATGATTCTACGGTGGATCCGGTGGATCCATCGATCGACGAGGCATTCTCATTCTCGGCAACCGAGATGATCACAAACTTAACTGATGATGTAATTGTGAGTGGCTACTCGACTCTGGCTGATAAGAGTGAAGAGTTATTGCTAGTTACTCAGACACTGGTGAATGACAAAACTCAGGCAAACTTACTTGCTGTACAGGACGCTTGGAAAGCGGCACGTGAGCCGTGGGAGCAAGGTGAATCACATATTTTTGGTCCTGTAGATTCACTCAGTATCGATCCACACTTAGATAGTTGGCCATTAAACACCGTCGATCTTGATGATGTCTTAGCAAATAATACCGGGGGTTTCGATGCCGAAATCATCAAAGGTTGGGGTGATGATATTCAAGGTTTTCACACCATGGAATATTTAATATTCGGTGACGGTGTTGAGAATAATGAGAAAGATATTGCTGATTTAACTATGACTGAAGCGGAATATTTAATGGGACTGGCGGAAGTGTTTCGTGATTACACCGCGCTCCTAGACGATGCATGGCAGGTGAGTTACGACGGTGAGGCAGATAGCAGAGCTTATAGTGAGTTTATTAAAAATTCAGGGGAAGACTGGAACGATGTTTTCACTTCTGAGGTCGGAGTGATCCAGGAGCTGATAAATGGCTTGATACTTATTGTAGACGAAGTGGGAAAAGGAAAGATTGCCGATCCATTTGGTACTTCGATAGAAACAGCTGATACCTCTTTAGTTGAGTCCCAATACTCATGGAATTCATTGATTGATTTTAGCGATAACATCAAAGGTGTACGTAATATCTATCTGGGGGAATTTACCGGTGCCAGTGACAAGCAAGGCCTAATTGATTTTGTTGAGGCCGCTGATGAGACTCTTGCAGCACGCGTCGAAAGCGAAATTGATGAGGCCATTATCAGTATTGATGCTATTGCGGGTGATAACGATATGCCATTTCGTCAGGCAATTGGTGATGCAGAAGGCCGGGTGAGAATCCAAACTGCTGTGGATGCACTCTATACGCTACAAACTAGCCTAGAGGAGGATGTGCTTCCTCTGCTCTATAATTGGGAGTCGTAATTCTCTTATCTAACACCAATGTGATTGGATAGTAAAAGGAGGAATAGCAATGTCCTCCTTTTAATACAAAAGAGATCGGCTTTAAGGAGTATCTGGCTCAGGATAGAGTCATACTCGATGAAAATGTGTGGGACAAAAGTAATGAATTTAAATCCTTATAGATATACCAGTTTAGCCTTTGCTATCTGCTTTGGCTTAACAGCCTGTGGTGGCTCAGATGATGCTAAAGTATACCCAAACTTTACCGATATGCAGGCCAGCGGTGGAGACACGACGACCTTTGATACTTCGGAGTCGGGTCATGGTTTCTCTACCCCAGCACCTAATTTATCTGAGGCAAGTTTAGAGCTACATCTTGAAGGCGATCTTAGTTTTGAAACCGCTTTCACCACGGCACCAAACGAACAGCATCCTGAATTCGATGGTTTAGGTCCTGTGTTTAACAATACCGACTGTAACTCATGTCATCAACGAGATGGCCGTAATTCGACGCTTTTGGTTCCTGAGGGAGAAGAACGGATCAAGCTGGGTTCAGAGGCTGGGATTTTCTTACGTATCAGTAAGGTGCCCGATGAGCCGTGTACCGAAGGTACGGCAGAAAATAATTATTGTGCCCCCATTAAAGTGCCTAATTTCGGCGATCAGTTGTTTCACCGCGGTGTGCTGAAGGCGCGTCCAGACTGGCAAGATAATATGTTTGTCGGTCAAGCAGATGTGTATCTGTCTTATGAAACCAAGGAGATGATTTATCCTGATGGTTCAAGTATCACATTGAAAAAACCTGTGTTCGAGGTAGAAAATCCCTATGATGCACCGGGTGAGACCCTAAACAGTGCAAATGTGACATCGGATCTCCTTCAGGATGATGTTTTAATGGGCTGGCGTAATGGCATGCCTGTTTTTGGACTCGGTTTGCTTGAAGCTATTCCCGAGGCAGATATTTTAGCCTTGGTGGATGAGAATGATGCCGATGGCGACAATATTTCTGGCCGGGCTAATATGGTATTCGATGCGGTAAAAGAACGGGCAGGTGACCCCAACCCAGTTTCTTTGGGACGTTTTGGTTGGAAGGCCAACACTCCAAGCGTACGCGTGCAATCTCTGGGTGCACTACGTGGTGATATCGGTATCACTAACCCTCTGTTTCCTGATGAGAGTGTCGTCGGAACAGCCTTGCATGATAGCTACCTGACTAGAACCGGCTTCATTGACACTGGAGAAGACGTTAATGGCGAACCTGAGGCTGGTGCCGAGTTCAGTGACTCAGTGGTCTTCTATGTTGAGACCTTAGCGGTACCTGCTAGACGTAATATCGATGATCCTGATGTAAGAGAAGGCGCACGTCTATTTGAGCAAATTAATTGCACTGGTTGTCATCAAGCCAGCTTCGTGACTAAGTCATCGGGTAATATTGGCGGTGTACCTATGGATGATTCGCTTAAGGGGCAGACCATCTACCCTTTCACCGATATGTTGTTACACGATATGGGTGATGAGCTAGCCGATGGCCGTCCTGACTTTCTTGCTGACGGTAATGAGTGGCGTACCCGATCTTTGTGGGGTATAGGTTTGACTCAGACCGTGAATCCAATGGCTGGATTCTTACATGATGGCCGCGCTGCCACTCTAGAAGAAGCGATATTATGGCATGGTGGTGAAAGTGAGCTGAGTCGTGATGACTTTATGGCTTTGACTCAGACGGAGCGAGATCAAGTTGTCGCATTTTTGATGTCGCTATAAAGCTTAGGGAGCTTTAATCTCTCTAGTTTACATCTGTAACGGAGCAAGTCCTTGCTCCGTTTTTATTCATCTCTTTGCTCATCTGAACATCTCCTATTTTTACATGTCTAAGATAGTAATTTGTGATACTGATACAGGGATAAATGACTTTCTCCCTGT
>JBAHZX010000064.1:0-16542 GCA_037132815.1 Shewanella sp. | reverse complement strand
ACACCTGCTGCTGCAAAGGCGGCTAATGCGATCGGTGGTGTCACATTTGAAGTCTGGGACAACCAGAAGATGATAAGGTGCGCCGTCAGCAGGGGCAAACCGAAATCCCCCAGCATGGGCACGGCCATTACGGCAAGTACGATATAAGCAGCCGTCACAGGTAAGCCCATGCCTAACACCAGTGCGACGATACTGATTAGCCCAAGAGCCAGTAGCATGTTACCACCAGAAAATTCCATTACAAATTGAGTGAATTGTAAACCCACTCCAGTTTGACCCACCACGCCGACTATAATCCCCGCCGCGCCGCAAGCCACTGATATAGGTAGTGCCATTAGCGCACCATTTTTCATTCCCTGAATAAACTTAGTCAAGCCAATACGACTATGTTTGCGCAGCGCAGCAGTCACTAAAATTGCCGCGCAGCCAGCAACACCGACTAACAATGGTGAATAGGCCATCATCAGTAGAATGGTGATCAACCCCAGTGGAATAAGATGATGGGCACCATGTTTCATCACAGACATCACCGCTTCGGTGCGGCTCACAGCTTGTAGGTTTAATTTACAAGCCATCAGATGTACATAGAGCAAGGTACAGAAAAAGTAGAGAATAGCCGGTGCGATAGAGGCTAGCATGATCTCACTATAAGGAACCCCAGTGAACTGTGCCATTACAAAAGCACCAGCGCCCATGATAGGTGGCATGATCTGCCCGCCAGTTGATGCTGCCGCTTCAATACCCGCAGCCTGCTCAGGTTTATAACCTAGTTTTTTCATCATGGGTATGGTTACTGATCCCGTGGTTACAGTGTTGGCAATTGCCGACCCTGATATAGAGCCAAGACCTGCGGAGGCCAATACTGCCGCCTTGGCAGGACCACCACGATACTTACCTGCAATAGAGAATGATAAATCGATGAAAAACTTACCTGCCCCCGTCACTTCTAAGAAGGCACCGAAGAGCACAAAGATGAAAACTGTAGTGGCTGCAATTCCTAAGGCTGAGCCAAACACTCCGTTAGCTGAATATATCTGGAATTGGATAAGTTCCTGCAGAGAATAAGCTTTAGTCGCAATCGCACTCGGCAACATGTCACCAAAGGCACTGTAAGATAAAAACAGCACAGCAATCAGAACCATCACCCAACCTACGGTGCGGCGACAACCCTCCATCAAAAGTACTAACAGGGTGCAACCAGCCACTAAATCTGGCATTTTAAGACCATAAAGCAAATGATCTATGTCATTGTAATCAAAAATACTCATTCGGTAGGCGGCAAAAATGGCCAAGCCACAGAGCGCGAGATCTATCACTCTTCCTGGTAAGTAGAGCTTGCTGTATTGATTTTTGACTAGCGGGTAATGCAGGAAAATCAGTACCAGCACCCAGCTCAGATGCACGGGTCTGAAGTAAGTTGCAGAGATGGTGGAAGTGATCCCCTGCCAAACCTGAAAACCAGACAGAGCTACGGCAATAACTAGAATGATATAACCAAATGCCTTGAACGTTGACTCATAAGGCAGACATGTATTGATAGTCATCGAGTCATGAGTATCTTGGGTAACAGCTTGTTCATGACCTGATTGGGTTTTATTCGTTTGGGTCATATCATGTCCTCAATATATAAATGCCAGAGTGATAAGTATCCTATCTAACAATAAAGAGACATTAATAGGAGGCATTAACAAAAAATAAAAGCGATAAAGTGAAAGTATAAGGGTAACCATTTTGGTTACCCTTGAAATTATTTAAGCATGTTTAGTATAGGTTGAAAAGTGCTCACTTAGCCAATGAATCTAGATATTTTTGTGCGCCTGCATGCAGTGGTACACCTGCTAATTTATGAGCGTTTTCGGGGGTAGTTATCTCAGCAACCTTAACGACCTTACGCACATCATCCATATTTTCAAATGCAGTTTTGGTTAAGTTATAGGCCATCTCATCACTCATGTTAGCGCTAACAACAATGACGTTCCACACACTTAAGGTCGATACTGCTGCTACATTCTGGTATATATCGGCAGGTATGGTGTAAGCACTATAAGCTGGGTTGTTGTCGATAAATACTGCACTCTCAGCATCGGATACAGGAATAATATTGAGCTTATGGGTCAATGCAATCTGAGTCACTGCACCTACACCTTGGCCGCCAACGATGAAACCAGCATCAATCTGACCATTGGCGAGTGCATTGGTGGTTTCGCCGTAATTTAGGTAAACGGCATCAATATCTTTCTTAACATCAATACCTATAGATGCCAGTAAGGCTGCTGATGTTACTGCGGTACCACTTGCTGGTGCGCCTAATGAGATCCGCTTTCCCTTAAGATCAGCTAAAGATTTAATTCCAGATTTTTCCAGCGCTAAGGTATGTACTAAGTTTGGATAAAGAGCAAACAAGGTTTTAACCGGCATTTTACTAGGGAACTTACCTTCACCTTTATAAGCGTCTAATACTACATTCCCCATGGCAATACCGGCAATCATATCACCACGAACGACTTTAATGGTGTTTTCAACCGATGCTGCCGTCACTTCGGCTTTGACATTTACATCAGCAATATTATCAGACCACACTTTGGCTAGCGCCCCTCCAAATGGATAATAGATACCACTTTGACCTCCGGTACCTATAGAGTAATTTTCTGCGTTAACTGCTGAAGGTAAAATAAGTAATAAAGTGAGTATGAGTGCGCGATGAAACATAGCCTTCCCCTTAATGAGTGTTACATGATTGATGATTTTGTTATGTTTTGACCATGAATTTTAATCAAAACCTTGAATTATTAATATGTTTTCACTTCAATTCATCGGCATTATTTACTTAAGAACAAGCGAAAGTCAAGATGTCGAATGTTTTTGGCTAAGGGTGCATGATCTAGTTCTAAAATATATAGTATTAATAGACGTGGGTCACTCTATTCGGCCGTAATATGGCTTTAACTCTGAATAGATAAATAACTTATCAACTACAGTTCCATAAATAACAAACCTAATATAGCATCTTGGTTATTTCATTCAGGTGAGTACTTACCCAAGCTGAACTTATTGGTCCCCAGGTACTGAGCTTGTAATATCCTGCATTATTACGTTCTCCACCCTGAATAAACTGACACTCGATGCCGATATCGCTCAAGGCGGCGATTGAGTCCTGTAGGGTTCTTCTTGGCATGTCTGTGAGTTTGTTCAAAGAGAGCAGGTTATGCTGCTCATTGTCGATGACGTGAGCGAGATAGAGTTTACGCAAAAATGCTTTTTTCTGTTTAGAGACGGCTATATTCACAGAGACACCTATTTATTAGATAGTGATGAATCAATTATTGATAAAATAACACATTACTGATTATGCTCGTAATATGAATGGTTTTGGTCATATTGATACCTATATTTATTGGTCTCTCAGTTGCATGTAATGGCTTACCATTGGTATCACTAACTAATTTGGTTATTTTATCTTTTGCTCTATAGACTGGCTACTGCGTTCTCGTCTGTGGATCTGCCTTTCTACCATGCTTGAAAAGATAAACATTAAAAGGTAGCCAGTACCTAGGGCTAAAATCACCGCCACAACATTGTCGGTTATCTCGCTGTAAATATAGTAGCTTGCGATTAGAGCAAAGATACCACTAATTCTGATTATCAAGCTTTGAGTGAATAAGCCGTGAGCCTTAATGAACGCGAGTTGATAGGCGTTCAGCATCATAAAGATGAAGAACATAGAGAAATGCATTAGTACAGGCGCAGCCTGAGCGTATTGTGCCGGGAATACCCAATTAACAATGTTATGGCTGAATAAAATCATAATGATAAAGAAGCTCGAACCGACGATTATGGCCAGCTTATATATCCACTTTTTTATCTGCTTAATTTGTTGTAGGTCAGATTGTCGAACACAAACAGCAAGCTCAGGTAACACGAACCGGTAGATAGGGAAAACGAACAGCAATGTCAGGTAGGTAATCATAGGTCTGACAACCACCTGAAAGTCTCCGAGTTCTTCGATGC
This sequence comes from Shewanella sp., assembly GCA_037132815.1. Classification (GTDB taxonomy): domain Bacteria; phylum Pseudomonadota; class Gammaproteobacteria; order Enterobacterales; family Shewanellaceae; genus Shewanella. The sequence continues at coordinate 12,534 of JBAHZX010000064.1, read as the reverse complement.
TAAAGTGAGCGATTGTAAGTAACACAGTAATGTAAATCATCAATATGCTAGCCCCAGCCTCTAGGGATGCAGTGAAACTTTTTTTGACGAAGTTGACCAAGTTTTTGTTCATATTTACTGAATCTAAAGGTGGTGTCTTTATTTGTTTTCGTCGGCAAATATACATGAAGCCAGCCATGGCGAGAGAGGAGAACATCATGGAAAAAAATAGCGAGGCAATGGCTGCTTGGCCTAACAGGTAAAAGCAGACAAGAAAGATTAAAATTTGGGATAAGGGTTCCAACCAAGTGACCTTGTTGGAGATCTGGTACATACGGTACATGGCTATCTGATTGGTAAAATAGACCTTAAACCCCATACCTAATATGATACCGACTAAGTGGAAGTACTCCACTTGGATATGCAGTTTGTATTTGATATAAGGTAAGACAATTCCCCAGGTAAGCAATACCATAGTGATCATGCTAAAACGGAAAATATTAGTGATATCTTTATCGTTTTTTGTTTGTGAGTAGTTCACTACCATAGAGGAACGAAAACCCGTCATCAGGATAAGAGACAGTGAGATGATATCGATACTGGTGTGGTAGAGTGCCAGATCTTCCTTCGCGACCCATTGAGCCAACCAGATTTTAAATCCTAATCCGAGACTTACACTGGCCAAGGTTGCCCAAATCCCAGCAATAAAAGCTGATTTTACTCGTTCGATAGCCGTGGTTTGCATCATACTCCTAGCCGATGGTAAAGAAGGAAGAAAAGTAAGCTCAAGGATTCAATCGACAGCTGATTCTACATCAATATTCTACCTCGACATAGTGCAGTAAAGTAAAGTGCAGTAAAGCTGTAGTTTTAACGGGAGATGGGTATTATTTTATTGTCACATATATACCCGCTCTACCTAAGTTTGCTCTGAAACCTGCACTTTGAAGTAGAACAAGTATATACATTAAGCAGATATTCAAACTACCTTTCGAGTTCATTTCAGTATAATCTTATTACTTAATGTTTATTTGCTAGGTTCAGCCTTGTTATCAACTTCCTCTAATAGTCATTATCAATTAAAGATTGCTAGCTTTAATTTGTTCAATTTTATTGCGCCTCCCAATGCTTTCTATGAGTTTGATAATATCTACACTCAGCAGCAGTGGCAGAAAAAATTAAACTGGATTGCTAAGTATCTAAATGAGCACCAGCCTGATGTGATAGCTTTCCAAGAAGTGTTTAGTCCAGATGAGTTGGAGACCCTGACTCAAGCTTGCGGTCTTGGCTACTTTAGTGTGCTGGACTCGCCCCAGGTTATGGATGACTTTATTTATAGCAAGCCAATTGTTGCATTGGCTTCTCGTTATCCTATTAAGGAAACGGTTTCAGTTTATGCCGATAAAGAATGGGCGGCGAAAATGGGGCTAGTGGATGAGTTTGAGTTTAGTCGCAAACCGCTTAGGGCTACGGTGGATCTGCCTAAGATTGGTTTATGTGATTGTTATGTGGTGCACTTTAAGTCTAAGCGCCCCCTTTTCGATGCTCAGGATATTAAGGCCAGTTCTATTACAAGCTTATCTAGAAAAGGGGCTTTGGATACTGAGCTAAATACCGGCCAATTACTGGCTATGGAAGCGTTGGGTCAATGGAGTTCGAGTGTTCAGCGAGGCAGTGAAGCCGTACTATTGCGTTATGCCATGGTTAAACGTCGAAGTGAAACACAATATCCTATGATACTAATGGGCGATTTTAATGACATTTTAAGCGACGGCGTGCTTGCAGGGCTAACCTCAGTTGATAGCCGTATCAAACCCCAAGCCGATATGCACCAGGGAGCCATGGGTGGTGTGGCTCATCAGTTAGAATTTTATCGTTTACAAGACTCCTATGATCTATACCAAGCCAGTCAATATAGCCTATCAGAACAGATAAGACCGGCGACTCATTACTATTTTGCTAAAGGTTCGGTGCTAGATTATATCTTGCTCTCGAGTGAGTTTGATGCAAAAAATGATTTGAGTTTGGCTGAGGTTGGCCGCTATGAAACCTATGACCGTCATTTGATTAATCCAAGCTTCGAGCATGATAGCCAGAGTGCAGATCATGCTCCCGTGATGATCACTCTTAGTATCAGAGGCTGAGGCTAATTTTTCGCTGAAAATTATTGATTATCACTATATTTTTATGATAAATCTTTATCCATCCATCAAAGGTCTACTGCTGACTTAGTGATTCCTATACCTTTATATTGATTGGTATAACTAGCCTATTAATTTATCCAGAATGATTAAATACTGCGGTTTTATCATCATTTTGATAGTATGCTTAAAGGCTATTCACTCATTGCTAAACATGATCAGCTTTCACAAGCTAATGGAACCGACTTCTATGAAGCAAACTATCTTTTTATTTTATCTCGCCTCAGTATTTTTCACTCTACTATTCAGTGCTTCTATTTTCGCAGCTCCCGCGGCCAATGTGAAAACATCACTTATTCGCACAGAATCGGACAATAAAGTAAAGAAGGGCTTAATTTTGCCTTACCTTTTTAGTTCAGAGTCCATGGGCTTAAATATTGGTGTCGGTGGCATGCTCAATGGCTACTATCAAGACCAAATGACCGTAGGTGGTTCGATATTTGGCGGTGAGGTCAGCAGAGGAGTTGGTGCTGGTGTATGGAACTTTCTGCTGCCAACTACAGAACGTTTTTATTTAAGTGTCTATGGCATGTTGGGTTACTATCCTGAACAGCGCGCCTATACCGGTGGAGTTGAAAATTACATTTCTACAAATGCGCCGCTTCCAGGGAGTAATGACTCGAGCAATACTCAGTTTCTCGAAGCTGATGGCTCATCAAATTGGTTCAATATAAAACTTGAGTATGCCCTTCCCATTGGGGCTACAGCCGATAAGGGCTCAGTGAAATATCACATCAAAAATGGCCTGTTAATTTCTGAGCCTAGTGGAGGAGGGGATTGGAACCCTTTGGAGAGTGGGGCGACCGTAGTGGTATTACGTCAGTTTAATCGTTATCAGAGTTTTGAATTTGAAGATGGAGAAGCTAGTGGCACTATCCATGCCTTCGAGCTGGGAATTTTATATGATAATACCGATTTCTCTATTAATCCTTCTAAAGGCAGTAGCCAATATTTCTCCATATCTCACGATGCCGCCTGGCTGGATTCAGAAAATAAGTGGACCTTTTTAAATCTAGACATGAGCAAGTATTTCTCCTTTGGAGAGTCGGATTATGCTCACCAGAGAATTTTGGCGCTAAATTTCTGGACCGGATACTCACCCTCATGGAAATTGGAACATGATGGTTTTGGAGGTCAGAAAGTGGTGAATAGTGCCCCTTATAATGAGGCGGCTACATTAGGCGGCTTTTATCGTATGCGTGGTTTCGATCAGTATCGTTTCCATGATAAGGCGGCTATCTACGGCGCTGCAGAATATCGATATACCCTTAAATATAACCCCATTGAGGATGTAAATTGGCTTAAGTTTCTCAAAATTGATTGGTTTCAACTGGTGGGTTTCGTTGAGGCAGGAAGAGTTGGTGCTGAATATACGGCCAATGAGCTATTAACAGATCTTAAATATGACGCGGGTTTCTCTGTACGTTTTATGGCCGCAGGTCTGCTTGTGAGGACCGATTTTGCGTTTTCTGATGAGGGCGGTAATACGTGGGTGATGGTGGATCATCCATTTTAATATTAGGGGAGTAAATGATTATTTAATCACATAGCACAGTACAGCATTAACATTTCTATATTAGACTCGTACGATGAGCTGCTATAAAAGTAATTGATCAATTTATGATCTTCTTTAAGTTTATGTGATTCTATAAGGGTATTTAATGCAAAGTAAGGACTCAATTAAAATTGAGCAATCTAACTGGTCGTGGTTGAACTTTAGCTCTTGGCTATGGCCTTTCTTCCTGAGCGAGAAGTTCAAGTTTGCCTCGAGAGTGGCCCTGAGTTTGACTCTGTCTTACCTTATCCCCATGGCTATGGGCTGGCCTCAGGCATCGACGGCAGCCACCACGGTAATGCTGATCGCTTCAACTGGCAGTCGCCGCGAGTCTATTGCACAAGGTACTTATAGGGTAATTGGCACCTTGATAGGGGCCGTAATTGGGTTACTGTTGGTGGGACTCTTCGCTCAAGATCGCATTCTTTATATGTTAGCGGTATCTGTCGTGGTCTCGGTTATCTTCTATTTCCGTAATGCCTATAAGAAAGATCCCAGTGTGTTTATGCTCACTGGAGTGATGGTGTTGATGATGTCCAACGGCGGTGATGCCAACGGTGCCTTTATCTATGGTATTGATCGGGCTTTCATGACGGCATTTGGTGTGGTGGTGTTCACTCTGGTCAGTGTATCGCTATTTCCAGTTAAGACAGAGCAAAACCTCAGGGCACTGGCTCATGATCTGAATCACATACAGACACAGATTTTTCATTTTCTGACCCACACTAAAATTAATCAAGTTCAGGCTGCTGAGTCGAACAGCCTTGATTGTGCCGAAGAGTCGGCAGAGAAAATTGATGTGCCATCTCTGCTGAAACAACTTTTTGCAGCACAAGAGGCATTGGATCAGAGGTACGCCTCTATCAGTGCCGAGTGCAGCGATGTCTCAGCCTATAAAAAGGAGTGGGATTTGGCTCTGCTCTATTATAAGCAGATCACTGAGTTGCTTATTTTTGTCGCTGAGTCAGGCTCTCATAGTGTAAAAGAGGGCACAGAGTTAAGGTTAGTTCATTTTATCACTGATTATGATCAAACCGTCCAAAAGCTCGCTAGTTTGTTTGTCAAATCCGATCAGGTTTGGGATGATGAGAAACACTCCAGTGAGGTCATCGAGCACAGGGTGAACTTAGATGAAACGGCGTTAAAAACCTGTACTCATCTTGTTAAAGGCAAGGTGTTAACCTATGCCTACGTGCTCAATCAGCTGCATGAAAAATTGTCTAAGCTGACAGCAACCATCAACTGTATAGATTCAGTGACGAGAAAGGTGGATTTTAGCGAGAGTTTCCCAAAGACCTTATCTCAGTTTATTTGGTGGGATGCTGAGAATGCCAAAACGGCAATCAAAGTATTTGTTACCTATTGGATCGCGGGACTTATTTGGATCTATTTCAACCCTCCAGGTGGCTATTCCTTCGTCATCTTCTCGGTTATCTACATGTCTCTACTTTCTTTCTTACCTGTGCACCCAGTGATGTTGCTGGGGCTGTTTACTTTCGGTTTTCTGTTTTCTGTGCCGGCATATGTGTTTGTTTTGCCTGGACTGACTCTAGGTGCTGAGCTTGGGATCTTTATCTTCATCTATACTTTCATAGGTTTCTATCTGTTTAAGGGGCCAGTTACCATATTTTTTCTAATGGGTCTGTTTGTGTTGGGCATAGATAACACCATGAATTACAATTTTGCAGTGCTTTTGAGCATTATGATGATGTTTTATCTGGTGGTTTTTATGATCATCTTATCCTATTACTTTCCCTTTTCATCACGCCCGGAACATCTGTTTTTGGTAATGAGGGAGCGCTTCTTCAGGCATGCCGCTGGAGTGATCCTTTGTCATCAAATTCTTAAACCTGACGGCTGGCAGCGGCTCAGGGCAGATTGGCACCAGATGACCATGAACATGACGGTGAAAAAGTTAACCCTATGGTCAGAAAAAATTAATAATAAGCAGTTTAAGCAAACCACGCCACAAGCACTGGAGGCCTTTTCTGTGGCCTGTGAACTGCTCAATAATCATCTGAATATTTTTGTTTCTATTCAGAGCAAGTTTGCAACTAATGAGCTGGTGTTACAGGGGAGGCATTACTTCAAGGATAAGGTGCTGCTGCCCATGACAACATCTCTGGCTGGTGGTAATGGTAAGGAGGTATTAGATGAAAAATTTAGGGGCTATGACTTAGATTATCAAGTCACAGAGTTGCAATTGGAAGATTATCTCAATGATCTCGACTTATCAGAGTTTTCGGCGACGGAGATTTCAGGTTTCTATATTTTCCTTAACCTGAAGAAAAATGTGTTCGATGCCATCAGTCAATGCCAACGGGCACACAAGGATATTAGTTGGAACAATTTACGACAGAAGCGATTTTAGGAGAGTGGCAATGTTAGATAAGTACGTCAAAACCTGTCTGGTGATGATGCCATTGCTTGGACTCTCAGCGTGTACCATTTTGGGACCGGACTTTCACACTCTTGAGGCGAAGAACTTGCCCGAGAGCTGGAAAAATTCTGCCTCAGGTTCTGAGAGTGAGAGTGAGATTGAGCAGGCCATGCAAGCCACAGCTCAGTGGTGGAAACAGTTTAATGATCCGACCTTAAATGTTCTGGTGGAGCGAGCCAATAATCAAAATTTGGATATAGAGGCAGCGGGTCTACGTATCTTGCAGGCAAGATTGATCTTAGGGATCAGCGATTCACTCAGTTATCCACAAGCGCAGGTGGCATCGGGTAGCTTAGCGAAAGTGTATAGCAATGAGAGTTCGTTCAATAGCATGCTCTTGTCATTTGATGCTGGGTGGGAGATGGATATCTGGGGGAAATATGCTCGGGGTGTCGAGGCTGCAGAAGCGGCGCTCTATGCCAGCATCGCCTCATACCATGATATTGCGGTGACCATCACATCGGAAGTGGCACGTAATTACATTAACTTCAGAACTTTTCAGGAGAGAATACTACTTTCCAAGCGAAATATTCTGATCCAGCAGCGTGTGGTGCGCATTACTCAAGTACAGTATGACTCGGGTAATGTCACCGAGCTCGATGTGCAGCAGGCTAAGACTCAGCTGTATACGACTAAAGCAGCGCTACCTTCACTTAAATTGGGTATGATGCAAGCGAGAAATGCCCTCGCCGTGTTACTCGGTGTTATGCCTAGCAAGATAGTGTCTATGCTGGAGTCGGAGCAGATTAAAACAAAGGTTGATGCCTACAACACCAAGTATGGCAGGGTAGATACTAAGCGTACCATGACTGATGAAAATACAGATTCTATTGTGCCTACACCGCCCATGATCGATGCTAATATAGATGCTTCTTTGGTGATGAGACGCCCAGATCTTCAGGTCGCAGAGTTACTGGCCCATGTCCAGAGTGCCCAAATAGGTACAGCCGAAGCGGCACTTTATCCCAGCTTTTCCCTGTTCGGCTCAATAGGGATTAACAGCACTATCCCCAGCGGCAGCAGTTTCAGTTTTAATGATTCTCTAACGCTCTCTGCAGGCCCATCATTTTCTTGGAATATTTTTCAATATGGCCGGGTTAAAAATAATGTTCGCCTAGAGGATGCTCTCTTACAAGAGGCGCTTACCAACTATAATAAGGAGGTGTTGTTGGCGGTACAAGAAGTGAGTAATGCTCTAGAGTCCTATTTTCTGTATCAAGAGCAAAAGGCGCTAAGAATGAGTTCGGTCAATGCCTCAGTTCGTGCATTTAATATCTCCATGACCCAGTATGAAAGTGGCCAAATAGGCTTCGAGCGATTACTTAACTCAGTAGAGAAAATGACCCGTAGCGAAGACAGTTATGCCCAGATCAAGGGCAATGTCGCCAATCAGGTGGTGGCGCTATATAAATCTTTGGGCGGTGGCTGGCAGATAAATAATGGCAAGGCCTTTATCAGTGATAGTAATAGAGAGCAGATGAGGCAGAGAACCGATTGGGGAGATATTTTAGATGAGCCTCCGTTATTGCCCGTGTTGGGAAATAAGCCGATGGTTTCGGATATCGAACCGACAAGTTTTCAGTTGCAAAAGCCAGGAGGAAATGAGTGATGGATCTTCCCCATGAACTCGCTGTGGGAGATGTTTATTTCTCGCCCTTATTACTGGTACTGGTGATGGCGACTATCGCAAGTTGGATAACCGTAGCCCTGTTAAATAAGACCAGGTTGTCGCGTTTTATTGCGTTTCCTTCGGTGACCTTTATGGCCATAACTTTATTTTATGTTATTGCAATAGATAGTTTCTTTTTACGCTTCTAAATGGACCTTCGAACAAGTGAATAAGATGAAAAAATTATTAGTCATAGTCTTTAATATCCTCATCATAGGCGGCGCACTGTTTCTGGGTTATCAGAAATACCAGGAGTACTTTAACAATCCTTGGACTCGCGATGGCCAGATTAGAGCCAATGTGATAGAGGTGGCTCCCCGAGTTTCTGGTCCTCTGGTGCAGGTTTATATCAAGGATAACCAGTTTGTGAATAAGGGGGACCTACTGTTTAAAATCGATCCCAGTACTTATGAAGTCTCACTCTCCCAAGCTGAAATCGGGCTGGAGCGGGCAAAGTTGAGTTCACAGGGAAAAAAGATAGAGTTCGATCGCCTTCAGGACATTAGGGCGAAAGATAAGGGGGCTGTTTCCCATAAAGACTTGATCCGCCGTGAGATAGCTTACGAAGAGTCCAAGCTTAAGATCAATGCTTCTGAGGAACAATTGAAGGCGGCCAGAATGAATCTTGGCTTCACTAACATTTATGCTTCTGTAGATGGTTACGTCTCTAACATAGACATCCAAATTGGCACACAGGCAGTGATGAATCAGCCCCTTATCGCCTTAGTTGACAGCAATAGTTTTTGGGCCTTTGCCTATTTTCGTGAGAGTGAGTTACAGCATATCCATATAGGTAGCACAGCCATGGTGACCTTGATGGCATACCCAGATAAACCTATAGAGGCCAAGGTAGAATCTATAGGTTGGGGCATAGCACCTAAAAACGGTACAGTGGGCTATAACTTGCTGCCAAATGTCAATCCAGTCTTTCAGTGGATCCGCTTGGCTCAACGTATTCCGGTGCGTATTACCTTAGACTCGCTTCCCGAGGGAGTCGAGTTGAGGTTTGGTCTATCAGCCTCGGTCATGGTGCTCGGCGATGAATAAAAAAATCAATCAGCAGAATAACTTCTACTACATGACCTTCGCGCTTATCGCCTTATTGGTGAGCTCATCTCTGATAGAAGTGATGCCGAGCGGTATCTTAGAGTATGTGCTTGAAGGGGTGATAATGCTAACCTTTCTGGTCTGTATATTGAGTCTGCGTTTCGATCCCCGTTGGAAACGTTTAATGCAGATGTTAGCCCTATGCTGGTTGCTTGCTTCGATACTCAGGAATACCTTAGACATACCAGAAATAGATCTGCTGGTACTACTGATTATGTTTGCTTTTTTCTGGGGAACATTTAGATCTATTTCCAGACAGATATTATTTACTGGCACAGTGGACGGTAACAAGATAGTAGGGTCTGTGGCCCTATTCCTGTTGATGGGTTTGATGTGGACCATTGCCTACCTTATGGCCATGGAGCTTGCACCACATTCTTTTTCTGGCATGAGTCAAATGTTATGGGGGGAGAACTTCTCTCAGATGGCTTATTTTAGTTTCGTTACTTTAACAACATTAGGCTATGGAGATATCAGCCCCATCAGCCCATTTTCACAAGTCCTGGTCTACATGGAAGCGATTGCAGGTGTGTTTTATATGGCTATCGTGGTGGCGAGTTTAGTGAGTTCAAATCAGGGAAAACAGCATGGATAATCAACAAGGGGATTATAGAGTGAGAAATCAGCAGAGTAAAATATTCGTCAATAACATGATGGAGTCGGCTATTCGTATCGGCTTGCTGTTTATGCTTATCGTGTGGACATTCGACATCATAAGGCCCTTCGTCATTCCTGTGTTATGGGGTGCCATCATAGCCGTGGCCTTGATGCCCCTGACCCAAAAACTGGAGAAAGCCTTCAACGGCAGACGAGGACTGGCCGCGATTGCGCTGGCTATTATAGGGATCGGGTTTCTGGTCATTCCATTCATTCTTGTTTCAGGTTCAATATTCGATGGCATCAGTCGCACCATAGAGGTGTTGCAGAGTGGCAATGTTAATATCCCAGGCCCGACTCAGAAGGTGGCCAATATTCCTGTGGTCGGTGACAAGCTTTATGAAATTTGGGCATTATTTTCCACCAATCTTGAAAAAGCGGTGCAGCATTTTCTGCCTGAAATAAGGTCGGTAGTGGGTACTATAGCTTCGGTTATTGGCAGCAGTTTGGTGACTCTGATTATGTTTATTATCTCCTTGATTATCGCAGCGGGTTTTATGTCACATTCGGAAAAGATCTCTAAGGGTGTTAGCACTATTGCCGTCCGTGTTGTGGGTAAGAATGGTGAGCAATGGACCACACTCACTGCCGCCACCATTCGGAGTGTGTTACTTGGAGTGATAGGTGTGGCATTTATTCAATCCATGTTAATAGGCTCCGCGATGTTTGTGTTTGGTGTCCCCCTCGCAGGCTTTATTACCTTAGGAGTGCTGATCTTGAGTATTGCGCAGTTGCCAGCACTTATTGTGGTGCTACCTGTGATCTTCTATGTGTTTTCTACTCAAGACACAACTCCAGCGATCATATTCACTATATGGGTGCTGCTAGCTGGCGTGTCGGATAATTTCCTTAAGCCTATGTTGATGGGACGCGGCGTAGATGTGCCTATGCCTATTATTTTGATCGGAGCCATAGGCGGAATGTTATACTTTGGGATCATTGGCTTATTCCTCGGTGCTGTTGTGCTCGCCATCTGGTACGAATTGTTTATGGCTTGGTTGAAGGTTGGCAAGGAACAAGAAGCAGAGCATGAGCTTAAAGCTGAGAGCACTGAGCTTGATGCTGTAACTAGTGAGGTCAAATAGCTAACGATTTTACTGAATTAAGGGAGCTTAGCAGCTTACCACCCAGCAGAAGAGGAGAGCATCGATCTCCTTTTTATGCTGCTCAGTATCATCCATCGTGGCTTTAGATTAGTGTTATTTTATCTGCGGATAGAGGGGGGTAAATAGCAGATAATGTATATGTATGTATTCTGATAAAATTAAAATATTCTGCTTAATCCTGCATCAATCCAATAAATATCATCTGTTTTAGGGTTTAAAAGAATATTGCTCATATGGAAATCCCTGAAATGGATTTTATGTTTGGCCATTTTTTTGTAATCAATCTCAATGTTTTTTAAAAGTGTCTTTTTTTTATTGACAGATGTACTAGTCAATAAAAACTCTTGAGCTGAAATAAGGTTTTCCATTTTTTTATATATAATTATCCCACTATATTTTCTCATATTTGTTAGAAAAAAACCGGCTGCATAAACCTTTGGGGTTTTAATGCCTATTGTATCAAGAGTTTTAGAACCTCTATACTCCTTTAAAGATCTAATGGTAAATAAAAGTCTTTCAGCGATGATATCTCTTAATATAAATCTCCATAAGTTTTCATTACCATGTTTAGAACGGGAGACTTTAATGAAATATTTTTCTGAGTCATCAGTTTGAATTATTGATGTGTAATTAACTAAGTCATTGAGAGGCATTTTTTTTAACGTTAAATCATCAAAAGATATATTTGTTTTATTTTTAATAATAAAGCACTTCTCAATATTATTTAAAAATGAAATATTGATTATCATAAGTTTTTCCAATAATTTAGTTTCTTTCGCTGTTTAAATTGGCGAATGATATCTATAGGTTTATTAGATAGCTCACTTTTATTTTTAACAGCAAAATCAATAGCTTTGATCACTCTGTTTGCGGAGTTGCTATCCTTGTAAGGATGAGTTTTTTTAATGAAATTACCAATGTTATTCATTAAATCTGTAGGTCGAGTCAGTGCGTATTCTATTGTTTTTTCTAAATTTTCAGGGTGTTCGATATCAAGTAAATAGTCTGTAGGATCTATATTCTTAAAGGTTACGACAGGCTTTTTAAGTAAAAGAAACATCAATAAAATAGATGACGTATCACATACCATCACATCTGCCCTTTTAAGTAATGGAATAACATCATCAGTTTCAACAAATGATAAAAACCCACCCTGGATACTCTTATATTTATCAACGGTTTTTCTAGGCATCTTAGGGTGAAATTGTATAATCCAATTCCATCGGTTAGTTTCACTTAACTCTTTAACTACAGGAAATAATATTTCAGCACATGACAGTTTTTTCGTAAACGTTGAACATAGTAAAATAGTTGGTTTATCATTATGTTGGATATTTTTTGAAGGCTTATATAGAGAGTCTAATGCGCTCCAGCCTGTTTCCTTAATGAAGTGATGGTTTTTTTGTGCAGACAGTCGTTTAAACGTTTCAGTATAAAGTGGGCCTTGGGTACAATATAAGTCAAAACAATTTCTTATTTTAAAGTGATCGTTATTTCCTCTCCTATCTACTTTACCTGCATCAAAACCATGAAATATAGCAACGTTAATTCCAGGTAGAAAAGTAGGTGCAACATTAGCTGGATATAAAATAGCATCTGGTTGATAACTAAAAATATCATCCACTTTTTTTAATATAATCTCTTCTTTATCAAAAAAACTTAGGTTCACATCATCACTGGCCACAAACCAAACAACTTGTTGCTTTATTTTATGAATTTCAGCTTGAATAGGTCTTAGAATTGCAAAACTATAATTATTAGAGATATACATTAAATATTTCAAAATAAAAACTCCTTCTTACTTATAACTCAATTATAAC
>JBAHZX010000055.1:0-6629 GCA_037132815.1 Shewanella sp. | reverse complement strand
AATATCGCTATTCATAAAGTCTACATGCTTGCTATCAAAGGTGACTTTATTATCTAAGTTAGCTTTGATATCACCAAGATATTGTTTTTCCATGTTGTAACAGTTATGGCAATAGAAAGAGAAAAACTCGGTGAGCTTGGGTTGAGCGCTTGCTGTTGTGGCAATTTGAGTGAAGTGTTTACCTTCTTCAAATTTTGCAGCAAAACTACTTAAAGGGGTCAATGCCAAAGTTAACGCGAGTGCTATGTGCTTAATCAATTGATTATCCTCAAAGATGACAGGTTGAATCTGGCTAATGCCGATGTGCATAAGCTATCGATATACTATACATATTGCTTGTATGCTGCTAATAAAACTAGTATAAGATCCAATACTTAATTATGACTGAATTAACTAACAGCTGTCTCATTTACAGTGTGATCAAGGTTTGAATTTCGAGCATGCTTTAAGATTTATTTGTTAGAATTTGCAATGTTTTGGGATTTTCTGTAAAACCTCAGTTTCACAGCCAATGAGTATGCTGAACTTAAAACCGAGTATGGATCAAGCAGTGGTTCATCATGGCAGCTTACCTGAGCGTTCCATTCAGACAGGCTTTGGATTCATATTGTGATGTGAGGTCAAAGAGGTATGTAAATTGATAAACTGAGCCTTTTTAGACACTAGAAGCACCTAAATAAAATATGGTGCCCGAACCCGGAATCGAACCAGGGACACGAGGATTTTCAATCCTCTGCTCTACCGACTGAGCTATTCGGGCAACGGGCGCCATTAGAATGCTTTTGAAGATTTGAGTCAACTACTTTCGCTATTTTATTGGTTTTATCTGACTGTTTGAGTATCTTTTGTGCTATATCAAGGCGATATCCGTTTGTTGGCTAAAGCTTGGATAGTGTGATGCATATAGGGTGTATATTTTTCTTGAAGTATTAGTGTGCTAGAAGCAAAGTGCTAAATACAAAAAATGCTCCAACTTTTACTAAGTTGAAGCATTTTTGTTCTTCTACTTGAGATATATAACTTAAGTTTCTGAAACGATTAGTTAGTTCAGTATCTCATTATTTGGATAGTTTGCTTTTATAACAGCCAGCACATTGTTTTCCAGTTTTTCTTGCCCTAGTTCACCGTAGGCGTCGGCCATGATCTCTAATGCGCGTTCTGTAGTTGGTGAGCCTTGGAAGGTCTCCATCACAGACTGAGCTCGGATAGCGGCAGCACTCCAAGCGTTCATTTTCATGTAATACTCAGCAACATGGATTGAATATTTAGCCAGTCTGTTTTTCAGAAATTGCATGCGCTGAGCTGCATCGAAAGCGTATTTACTGTTTGGGTAAGATTTGATCAAACGATCGAAATCTTTAAATGCATTTTGAGCTACTTTTGGGTCTCGATCCGTTCTATCGATATTGAGCATATCGTGGAACATATAGCTATCAGACTGCATATTAACCAGCCCGCGCATATAATAGACATAATCGATATCCTTATGTGTGGGGTTGAGTCTAATAAAACGATCTATATTTGCGATTCCCGAAGCGGGGTCATCTAGTTTATAATAGGCGTAAATAAGATCTAACTGCACTTGGGTTTTGTGTGGTCCAAATGGGTAGCGTGAGTCTAATGCTTCAAGAGAGCGAACCGCTTTACTGTAATTACCAAGTTCCATAGAGGTTCTCGCTTGGGAGTACAGTACATCCGGTGATGTCTTACTGGCTATAAGTTCTTCATCTGGGCTACTACTACAAGCCGTAATGGCTATTGAAAATAGGGCTAATACAGCACCTTTAGCAAATTTATGCATACTTAATTTCGATTCTTTTAAAGTTGTAGTTAAGATTTTTCCTATTTCGATATAAAATAGAAACAATTCGATTGTAACAGATCGCTCACATTTTTTGACCCCGAAAAGCGGGTACGGTTCCTATGACACAAGATATTAATCTAAAAAGCGAGATAACAGCAATACAAACTGGACAAAGATTAGATCAAACTTTGGCTGAATTGTTCCCCGATTACTCACGTACACGCATTAAAGAGTGGATCTTAGATGGTTCAGTGACCATTGATGGCAATGTTTCAAATAAGCCGAGAGAGAAAGTGCTCGAAGGCCAGGAAATTAAAGTTGGGGCAACCTTAGTAGAAGAAACCAAGGCTAAAGCTCAAGCAATCGATTTAAACATTGTTTATGAAGATGATCATATCTTAGTCATCAACAAGCAGGCTGGCCTGGTGGTCCATCCAGGTGCCGGCAATAGTGATGGCACACTAATGAATGCACTGCTGCACCATTGTCCAGGTATCGAGCTCGTGCCTCGAGCAGGTATTGTGCATCGTTTGGATAAAGATACCACTGGCCTTATGGTTGTAGCTAAGACTGTTGAGGCACAAACACATCTTGTCTCGGCGTTGCAGGCTCGCGAGATCACCCGAGAATATGAAGCCATAGTTTTGGGCTCACTTATTTCTGGCGGCACAATTGACGAGCCTATCGATCGTCATCCGACTAAACGGATCCATATGGCTGTGGTGCATTCAGGTAAGCCTGCAATGACTCATTTTCGTGTCGCCGAGAAGTTCAGAGCTCATACGCGTTTAAGATTGCGTCTGGAATCTGGAAGAACTCACCAGATCCGCGTACATATGGCTCATCTTGGTCATACCTTAGTCGGTGATCCTGTCTACGGTGGACGTCCACGACCGCCGAAAGCTATAACACCAGAGTTTTTCGACATTTATATGAGTTTTAAGCGTCAGGCGCTACATGCGATTAGGCTTGAACTTGCTCATCCATATACTTGTGAAATTATGAGCTGGCAGGCTCCAATTCCTGAGGATATGGTGATTTTAACTAAAGCGTTAAGAAAAGATACCGAAGACAATCCATCTTCGATCTTATAAATAGACCAGATCTGTAAATGACCAAAAATTGGCATATTCCCGAAGGCGTCAATATTGCTTTTTCAACCCGTCATGGGGGTTTGAGTAAAGCCCCCTACGGGAGTCTTAATTTAGGTTTACACGTGGGAGATGTACGGGCAGACGTACTGGTAAATCGAGCGATTATTAGTGAGCGCTTTACATTACCTTCTCCGCCAGCTTGGTTAGACCAAGTTCATAGTATTAAAGTCGTCGAGGCAGATAACCAGAGGCTAATCAGTGCTGATGCCAGTTATACTAGGCGAAGGCACCAAGTCTGTGTTGTTATGACTGCTGATTGCCTGCCTGTGCTTATTTGTAATAGCCAAGGTGATCAAGTCGCCGCTATTCACGCAGGTTGGCGTGGACTGTGTAAAGGGGTCATAGAGGCAACATTGGAGACGTTTACCGTACAAAATTCGGATGTAATTGCTTACTTGGGGCCAGCCATTGGCCCAGAGTTTTTTGAGGTGGGAGAGGATGTGAGGGAGATGTTTTGCTCATTACACCCTGAAACATCTGATTATTTTAGAACCACAAGGTCTGATGGTAAGTATTTAGCCGATCTTCAAGAGCTGGCAAAATATCGACTTCAGTTGGCTGGTGTGAGTCAGGTATACCAGGACCAGGCTTGTACCTTTAAAAATGAAGCCGATTACTTCTCCTATCGTCGAGATGGTATCACAGGACGCATGGCGTCATTCATCTGGTTGACTTAGAGTGATTTAATTATCTAAGAGTGTTCAATTTTACAACTTAAGCCTTGAATAAATTCAAAAACGCCCCATATTTTATATATAGCAAGTTAGTTTTAGATTTTATTTTGGAGGCAGTATGCGACTCGATCGTATGACCAATAAATTCCAAACCGCAATTTCTGATGCACAGTCTTTGGCATTGGGGCGGGATCATCAGTTTATCGAACCTATCCATTTGATGATGGCGCTTCTTAATCAAGATAATGGTTCAATTCATCCATTGCTGACTCAGGCTAGCATTCAAGTTAGTGCACTGCGTTCTATGGTCAGTCAAGAGTTAGAGCGTTTGCCTCTGGTTGAAGGAACTGGTGGTGACACTCAGTTATCACAGGCGCTCATACGTCTGCTCAATTTCTGCGACAAACTCTCTCAGAAGCGTAAAGATAAATTTATTTCCAGTGAATTATTTATTCTGGCAGCGTTGGAAGGTAATGATCCTCTTGCTCAGAGTCTGAAGAAGGCTGGTGCAAGTAAAAATTCGATTGAGCAGACCATCAAACAGATCAGAGTGGGAAAAACAATCGATGATCCGAATGCAGAAGATCAACGTCAAGCGCTTAAAAAATTTACTGTCGATCTGACTGAGCGTGCCGAGCAAGGCAAGCTTGATCCAGTCATTGGTCGAGATGATGAGATCCGCCGAACGATTCAGGTATTACAGCGTCGTAGCAAAAATAATCCTGTCTTGATAGGTGAACCCGGTGTGGGGAAAACTGCGATTGTCGAGGGGCTAGCTCAAAGAATTGTTAACGGTGAAGTGCCTGAAGGCATTAAAAATAAGCGCGTGCTCTCCTTAGATATGGGGTCATTAGTGGCAGGGGCTAAGTATCGCGGTGAATTTGAAGAACGTTTAAAAGCCGTTCTCAATGAACTTTATCAAGAAGAAGGTCAAGTCATCCTATTTATTGATGAATTACATACTATGGTCGGTGCTGGTAAAGGTGATGGTGCCATGGATGCGGGAAATATGCTCAAACCTGCTCTTGCAAGGGGAGATCTTCATTGTGTAGGGGCAACGACTTTAGATGAGTACCGTAAATACATAGAGAAAGATGCCGCTTTAGAACGACGTTTTCAAAAAATATTAGTGGAAGAGCCCAACGTAGAAGACACAATAGCCATTTTACGTGGACTCAAGGAACGCTACGAGTTACATCATCATGTTGAGATCACCGATCCTGCAATTGTAGCCGCTGCAAGCATGTCAAATCGGTACGTCTCAGATCGTAAGTTACCCGATAAAGCTATTGACCTTATAGATGAAGCAGCATCAAGTATCAGGATTCAGATCGATTCCAAGCCAGAAGTATTGGATAAGTTAGAACGTAGAAGTATTCAGCTTAAGATAGAGGAGCAAGCACTCGCTAAAGAAAGCGATGAAGCTAGCATTCGGCGTTTATATTCACTGCGAAAAGAGTTAAAAGATGTCGATGCTAAAGCAGCTGAACTCAATAAAATCTGGTATACGGAGAAAGCAGCGCTTGCAGGTACTCAACATATTAAGGCCGATTTAGAGCAAGCAAGGCTGGATCTTGATGTTGCACGTCGAGCCAGTGATTTAACTCGTATGTCTGAGTTGCAATATGGTCGAATACCAGCGCTAGAGAAGCAGCTGGCTCTTGCGGCGCAAGCAGAGATGCAAGATATGACCTTATTAAGGCACAAAGTGACCGATGTTGAGATTGCCGAGGTGCTATCAAGGGCGACTGGGATCCCTGTCGCTAAGATGTTGGAGGGAGAGAAAGAAAAACTGCTGCATATGGAAAAGGCACTACATGAAAGGGTTATAGGACAAAATGAAGCGGTAGAAGCAGTTTCAAACGCAATTCGGCGTAGCAGAGCGGGTCTTGCCGATCCAGATCGCCCTATCGGATCATTTATGTTTTTAGGCCCAACGGGTGTAGGTAAAACCGAGTTGTGTAAGTCACTGGCTAAGTTTTTATTTGATACTGAAGCGGCCATGGTGCGTATTGATATGTCAGAGTTTATGGAGAAACACTCGGTTGCACGTTTACTCGGTGCACCTCCTGGATACGTGGGTTATGAAGAGGGTGGCTATCTCACGGAAGCCATAAGAAGAAAACCCTATTCAGTTATCCTTCTAGATGAGATTGAAAAAGCCCATCCTGACGTGTTTAATGTTTTGTTGCAGGTTCTTGACGATGGCAGGTTAACCGATGGTCAAGGTCGTACAGTCGACTTTAGAAATACGGTTATTATCATGACATCAAATCTTGGCTCTGACATCATTCAAAATAAGTGTGCATCTTTATCCTACGGTGAAATGAAGGCTGAGGTCATGAACGTTGTAGTTCATAGTTTTAGACCAGAATTTTTAAATAGAATCGATGAAACCGTGGTATTTCATCCTTTGGATGAGAAGCACATTGAATATATTGCTAATATCCAAATTCAAGCCTTACAACAGAGACTGGCTGAAAAAGACTATGAGCTAGTTGTTAGCGAAGATGCATTAGCCTTAATTGCCAAAGCGGGGTTCGATCCGGCCTATGGAGCAAGGCCTTTGAAAAGGGCATTGCAGCAGAAAGTTGAAAATCCACTCGCTCAACAAATTTTAAGTGGTAGTTTAGTGCCTGGTAAGCCCATTAAAGTGGAGTGTTCGGGGAATGAGTTGGTTTTTTTACAATAATGGCTTGTTTTAGTGATATTTAAATAATGCTTAGATCATAATCTTTCTGCAAGGATGTGTAGAGTCAGAAATTCTTTTTTAGTCGAGTGCGCTTTTTGGACTCTTTGATTGATAATTGCGCGGTTGTAGGTTTTATCTAAAAAAGCCCTTGCTCTCTGGGATGAGTTGCCTATAATGCGCATCCACCGACACGGCACAGCAGGCCAACTAGTTAGCGTATAGCTAAATAGAATGGGACTTGCAGCGGTATTTGGTTAACTCATTTGTTTTTTAAGAGAGTGAAGATTCTTCTTAAAGAGTTAGGC
>JBAHZX010000033.1:0-6797 GCA_037132815.1 Shewanella sp. | reverse complement strand
GAAAGTATGCATTGGATGTTAGATATGACCTTCAGATAAGATGAATCACGGATCCGTAAAGGCCGAGGTCCGCTTGCTTTTAATGTGATGAAAAAAATAGCAATGACCTTGTTCAAGCAAGACCAGACAAAACACGCGAGTGAAGATGGCTGGGTTGGACGACGAGTATCGCTCAACCCAAAATGCGCTAGCCGTGTACTCAATTGCGATGCTGTTGATTAGTTATGGGGCGCATGATTTTTTTAACCATGCCTAGCCATCGCTGAAGGTGTATAGTGCGGCCAGTATTTATAACTAAATAGACCAATTTTATGCTCGGCTACTACCTACATTCAGTTAATGCTCAACAGGCACTAGACGCTATCGCCAAAGGACTGCCCTTCGTCCGACTCTCTACTGACTTAAACCTTTCAGAACAGGACTTTTCCTTAAGTGAGCAGGAACTAGTGCTCGACGCAAACAACCGAATGTCCATTGACGAACTCAAAAGGATCACCAAGAAAACGCAGAGGATCTACCTTTGCCGCGATGGAGATAGTGTTCCACTTGAAGACCGCAGCTCAGGCTATTACAAACTCGTACCCACATCTGGAGCACCTCTGTTAGAAATTAGCGGCGTCAAGATGCACATTTCCAAGGGAACGGATCCTTTTGTTAGTGCATCCCAGATGGCTCAACAGGCGGTGCACAAGGGTGACAAGGTACTGGACTGCTGCAGTGGTTTGGGCTATGCAGCCATCGCTGCTCACAGATTAGGCGCCAGCGAGGTGCTCACCATCGAACTGAGCCAGGAGGTAATGGGACTACGTGCTCTGAACCCTTGGTCAAACGATTTGGGGCAAGAGGGAATTGTACAACGTCAGGGTTGTAGCTTTGAACTGATCACCACAATGCCGACAATTTCCTTCGATGCAGTGATTCACGATCCACCGCGTTTTTCCCTCGCTGGGGAGCTCTATAGCGAAGCGTTTTACCGGCAAATATTCCGTGTGCTACACAAGGACGGACGACTTTTTCATTACACTGGCAATCCACACGTAGTAAAGAAGGGAAGCAGCTTTGTCGACGGTGTCATCCGTCGGCTCAAAGCAGCAGGCTTCAGGAACGTGAAAAAAGTTGAGCATCTTATGGGCGTTAGTGCACAGAAATAAGTACCAACAAAAAGGTTGTAGCTAATTAGCCTGCCAACCTTGTCGGTTTTTGTTATTCACACAGGCTCTATCTGCTCTACCATTAACTGCACACTCTGGTTACCTCTAAACTCATTCACGTCGAGTTTATAAACCACTTGAGCATGCTCAATGGTGGCATCAGGCCAAGTCTTAAGATCGATATTGAAGGCGATGGCATCGAGCATAGTTTGACCACATTCTGTTTCCAGCACCAGTTTAAGGTGTTTCTCACCGACGATGCGCTGTTGGATGACTTTAAAGTGGCCATCGAACAAGGGCTCAGGGAACTCTTGTCCCCAAGGGCCTGCATTACGCAGCTCCCAAGCGATAGCTAAGTTCATATCTGCGGCGGACAAGCCTCCATCAGTCACAAACTCACCCGTTAGCTGCTCAGGCTTTAACAATTCACGCACACCGAGGTCAAATGCCTGCTCAAAGGTGTTGAAGTCTTTCGCTCTCAATGAGAGTCCTGCAGCCATGGCGTGGCCACCAAATTTGAGGATCATCCCTGGGTGACGGCTATTGATAAGTTCAAGAAGGTCACGCATATGCAGTCCCTTTATCGAACGCGCCGATCCTTTTATCTCACCTTCCCCCGCGTCGGCAAATGCAATAACCGGTCTATGATATCTATCTTTGATTCTTGAAGCCAAGATACCGATAACCCCTTGGTGCCAATCCTCCTGAAAAAGGGTTATCCCCCAAGGTAGACTGTCTTCATTGAGATCTACAGACTCTAGGCTCTTCAGCGCTTCTTGCTGCATATCCGTTTCAAGATCCCGTCGCTGTGCGTTTAAATCATCAAGCTGTACTGCCATACGTCTGGCACTTATTATGTCATCACAAAGTAGAGTCTCAACCCCTAATGCCATTTCATCAAGCCGCCCTGCCGCATTGAGTCTTGGGCCTACAGCAAAACCGAAATCGGCAGCGACAATACTAGCTGGGTTGCGTTTGGCTACTTCTAATAATGCGGTGATCCCGGCGCGGCAACGACCAGCTCTGACTCTCTGTAATCCGGCTTCCACTAAGATGCGATTATTACCGTCGAGGGCAACCACATCGGCAACGGTGCCTAGGGCAACGATATCGAGAAGATGGCCTAGGTTCGGTTCATTAATACCTTGCTCTTGATACCAGTTGCGTTGTCTAAGCTCGGTTCTGAGGGCTAACATAAGGTAGAAAGCCACCCCAACACCTGCGATAGATTTACTGGCAAAACTGCAATCAACTTGATTTGGGTTCACTATGGCATCTGCATCAGGAATAATCTTACCCGGCAAGTGGTGATCGGTTATCACGACTTGCATACCCAATGCCTTGGCGGCGGAAACGCCTTCGATGGAGGAGATGCCGTTGTCCACCGTGATCAACAACTCTGCACCCTGACTATGGGCAACAGCAACAATCTCAGGGCTCAGGCCATAACCGAAATCGAAACGATTAGGTATAAGATAATTTATTTTGCTCGCGCCCATCATCTTAAGGGCCAACATGCACACACACGTTGAGGTTGCACCATCGGCATCGAAATCACCCATAATAAAAATAGTCCGATGGTCTCTGATCCCATCGGCGATAATTTTAGAGGCTATATCCAAACCTTTCATGGTATTGGGGCGCAGTAAGCGTGACAGGCTCAGATCGCAATCTTCGGTCGTGGTACCACGACTAGCATAGATCTGCTTCAGCAAAGGTGAGAGAGAATCTGGCAGGTGAGTGTCATCAACCTTAGAACGTCGGACTATCTTATGGATCACAAATTACAGCCTTATAGCTAAATTGAACACAGAGAAATCAAACGACTCGTAGCATATCAAACCGCAGCTCGGATAACACTGTAAACGAATCGATTGATGAGCGGACTTTAGCCAGAAATAGACAGATAAATCCAGTTCAGTGGAATATACCCAACATAAAAAAGCCAGCGAGTTCGCTGGCTTTAAGGTTTATAGCAATGAAATCTAGTGAGTATTTTCTAGTGCACGTAGCAGATCTTTAGGCTGCTGGTAGCCTGGGATCATACTGCCATCTTCGAGGATCATAGCCGGAGTGCCATTAATGCCAAAACTTTGACCTAGCTGATATTGTTCGGCAATTTTTGCATCACACTGTTTGCTTTTAATGCTATTACCCTCCTTGGCTTGTGTCATTGCCTCAAGTGGATCGTCTGCACACCACACGGCCTCCATCTCATCGGCGTTAGCAGAAGGTATGCCGCGGCGTGGGAATGCCAGATAACGTATGGTGATACCTAAGTCATTATACTCAGCCATCTGCCCATGCAATTTACGACAATAACCGCAGCTAATGTCGGTAAAGATGGTAACAACATGTTTCTCATTCTTTGCCTTATACACCAGCATTTTGTCTTCAAGGGGTTTCATCATCTCTATTCGAGGCCCTGCCATCGCGGCCTCGGTCAGATTTTTCATACCATTATCTAAATCATAAAGACTACCATGAAGTAATTTAGAACCATCTTTAGAGATATATAGCACGCCACGATCCGTGAGTGCTTCATATAAACCAGGGATCGGCGACTGATTAAGAGAGTGAACCTTAACGCTTAGTGCATCACTCAACTTCTGCTTCAGCTCGGCACTGTTAGTTATTGTATCGCTTGTGGTATTCGATACTGCCATAGCAAAAGGTGTTAGTAACACAGCAAGTGTCAAAGAAAATATGCGAGTAAACTTCATTATATATCCTGTTCTTTGCATGAGTCTGGTGACATTATTTAGAATTACAGTTAATTAGACCCTATTTTAGGCCAGAAACTTACAGTTTCAACAGAATTAAAGCAAATAATAACTGTAACTAAATGGATCTATATTCTGAAAACTGTAAACGAGGTAACGCACAACCAAACAACCATTTACCTCTTAGATACTGATTTAAAGCAGTATATATTCGTTCTACTTCAAAGTGCAGGTTTCAGAGCATCTTGAGGTAAAATGGGTATAAGTAACTGACTGAATACTGCTTTATTAGCCTCTAGGGTGATGCTCACTGTGGAGTTGACTGAGTCTAGCTTTAGCCACATGGGTATAAATCTGTGTGGTGGACAGATCGCTATGCCCCAGTAACAACTGCACCACCCGCAGATCCGCACCATGATTAAGCAGGTGCGTTGCAAAAGCATGCCTCATCGTATGAGGCGACAGATGAGTCGCGATTCCAGCCCTTATCGCATAGAGTTTAATTCTATGCCAGAAGGTCTGTCTAGTCATCATTTGGCCACGTTTAGAAGGAAATAACACATCACTGAGCTTGCCTTTGAGCAATTCGGCTCTTGCTCCCTGAAGATAGTGTTCAACTTCGTTGATCGCTAGTTCACCTAAAGGCACTAGCCTCTCTTTTCCCCCTTTTCCCACCACTCTCACCAGTCCCTGTCTGAGACTGAGCTGCTCCATGGTCAGGCTCACTAGCTCTGTCACTCGTAGCCCAGTAGCATAAAGAAGCTCCAGCATGGCTCTATCACGGCATTCAATGGGATCACGAACATGGGGTTCATTGAGTAACATATCGACCTCTGCCTCGCTAAGTGAATCAGGCAGTTTACGAGCTAACTTTGGCGATTTTATCAAAGCAATCGGATCTGCTTCAATCAATTTTTTAAACAACAAAAAACCATAAAAACGCCTCAGACTGCTCATCAAACGGGCACTACTAGCACGGGCGAAGCCTTTATCAAATCTCACATCCAGATAGTCACGGATCAATGCTTGAGAGACTTGAACGACCTCTTCCCCCACACTCTGAATATAGCGATCGAAGTGGCATAAGTCGGTTCGATAGGCTGACAGGGTATTATCACTCAATCCTCGGTTCGACCAAAGATCATCGAGAAAAGAATCAATAAGCGGATCGGGTTGATATTGTTCGGATTCAACAGGATTAGCCAAGCTAATCACTCCTTTGAGTCATTAAAAATCGCGGTCTCATCAAGACCGCGCTGAGTATTCCCTGCCATCTTTAGATTATTGACAAAGTCCTTATAAAGTTATCCCAAAACAGTCTTTACTTTATTCTTTTTGATAAATAAACACCCGATTATTGTCAGCCCCGTCGGCAGTAACCAAGCCATACCTTCATTATGCATAGGCATAAAATCCGCAAAGCTCACATCGATATCCGCAGCTTTAAGACCATCAATAATACCAAACACCAAAGCGACGCTCAGCACAATACGATGAGAGAACTCTGGCATGGCAAATTTATCCGTTAAGAAGGTCACTGCGACTAATGCGATAGCTACAGGATATATAGTATAAAGCACCGGAACACTTATGCTAATCAGTTGTGATAGACCCACATTGGCCACGGTGGCACAAGCCAGACTCATGATCACCACAAGCATCTTGTAGGAGATACGCGGAAGCAAATCATTGAAGAACTCAGCACAAGCTGTCACTAAGCCAATAACCGTGGTTAAGCAAGCAAGTGTAACCACCGCCGCTAACAAAATCTGACCTAGACTACCAAACTCATGATTCACATAGTTAGTTAAGATCACCCCACCATTATCTGCGTCATTGGCGAGTTCTCCGGCTGATGCACCGAGATAGAAGAGTGAGATATAGACAAATGCCAAACCTGTCGCTGCAATCAAGGCTGCTCTAATCAGGTATTTAGTCTGACTTTTACTGTCACTCACCCCTTTACGACGAAGAATGTCGATAATCAACATGCCAAAAATGAGTGAGGCCAAGGTATCCATTGTATTATAACCTTCCAATATACCTTTGATCAGCGGGTTAGTTAGATAATCCCCCTTAGCTTGGCTCACTTCAGAACCCGGTAGCACCATGACTGAAATAGCTAAGCCCAACAGTAGAAAGATCATAATAGGCGTAAGTACCTTGCCCACGCTATCGAGCAACTTCCCTGGGTAAAGTGCCAATAGCATAGCTCCACTGAAAAAGATTAAGGTATAAATAAGCTGGGAAATATTGAGCTCTATGCCGGTGATCATTAAAGTTGCGCCACTATCAGCCAGAAACGGTTTAAAGCCCATTTCATAAGCCACTAACCCCGCCCGAGGGGCAGCAAATGCTGGACCAATAACAATATAGATGACGATAGCAAATATAGTCGCGGCAAATGGAGGTAATAAACTCATCACTTTTCCGTTCGCCTTAGCTACGGCGATCAAGGTGATAAGAGGTAAAGTTACCGCTGTGATCAAAAAGCCAATCATGGCTAAAGTCATATTTTCCCCTGCTAGGAAACCTACCAATGGCGGGAAAATAAGATTGCCGGCGCCCAAGAAGAACGCGAAAGTCATAAAGCCTAACCCTAAGGTATCGGCCATGCTCATCTGTTTACTTTGCACTTTTTGCCCCATTATTTTTTATTATTTTATTGTTTTATTATTTAGTCTCGTTCTCAAATTATAAGGCCAATTACAGGCTTTATAAGTGGAGATTGATATTACGTGTGAATTCATACTTACACCAATCCGCGGTAAATTTGGTCGCAATTTAACAGGTTGATGAACTAAAACGGCTATACCTTGCGCTACATATTACTTAGAACGGGCTTGTTTAGCCTAAAAGTTCGCTTCAGCCTCTATTCTAAAGACCTACTATTAACAAATACTGCACAAATTGACAAGCAATC
>JBAHZX010000010.1:0-9504 GCA_037132815.1 Shewanella sp. | reverse complement strand
TTGGTATTTTAAAAGTAATAAAAAACATTATATTTTAGTGGCTTGGCTCTTTATGGAGGTCGCGTTGACAAAGTCTGCCTTACTCGTACTCGAAGATGGAAGTGTATTCTCAGGCACCGCAATTGGTGCCGATGGACATGCTGTTGGTGAAGTGGTATTTAACACTTCAATGACAGGTTACCAGGAGATCCTGACAGATCCTTCTTATTCTCGCCAGATCGTAACTTTAACTTATCCTCATATTGGTAACACAGGTACCAATGATGAAGATACTGAATCTGATGCAGTCCATGCTTGTGGTCTGATCATCAGAGATCTTCCTCTTCTCGCCAGTAACTTCCGTAATCAGCAATGCTTGGGTGATTATCTAAAGGCTAACAACATCGTTGGCATTGCAGATATTGATACTCGAAAATTGACTCGTATATTACGAGAAAAAGGGGCACAAGCTGGCTGTATCTTAGTTGGTGAGGATGACATGGCTAAGGCTCTAGCCGAAGCCAAAGATTTCCCTGGTTTAAAAGGTATGGATTTAGCCAAAGAAGTTACTACAGAAAAAGCCTATCAGTGGCGTAGCGGTAGCTGGCGTTTAGTCGGTGGTTTACCCGAAGATAAGCCTGAATCAGAACTTAAATACAAGGTAGTTGCTTACGACTACGGTGTGAAGCGTAATATCTTACGTATGCTTGTAGATCGTGGATGTGATGTCACCGTGGTTCCGGCCCAAACGCCAGCATCTGAAGTGTTGGCGATGAAGCCTGATGGAATATTCCTATCCAATGGCCCAGGTGATCCCGAGCCATGTGACTATGCTATCAAAGCAATCCAAGAGATCCTTAAGACAGAGATCCCTGTCTTTGGTATCTGTCTCGGTCATCAGCTACTGGCTCTGGCCTGTGGTGCAAAAACCCTTAAGATGAAATTTGGTCATCATGGTGCCAACCACCCAGTGAGTGACCTTGAGAAAGGTAATGTGATGATTACCAGCCAAAATCATGGTTTTGCAGCTGATGAAACGAGCCTACCTGCCAATATAAAGGTGACACATAAGTCACTGTTTGATGGATCATTGCAAGGTATACATTTGACAGATAAGCCTGCATTTAGCTTCCAGGGACACCCTGAAGCGAGTCCGGGTCCACATGATGTTGCGCCCCTGTTCAATCACTTTATTGAACTTATCGAGCTATATCGTCAAAACGCCAAGTAGTCAGGAGAAGGTTTAAGCAATGCCAAAACGTACAGATATAAAAAGTATTCTTATCCTGGGTGCAGGCCCGATTGTTATCGGTCAGGCATGTGAGTTTGATTACTCTGGTGCCCAGGCGTGTAAAGCGCTACGTGAAGAGGGTTATCGAGTTATTCTGGTTAACTCTAACCCAGCCACTATCATGACAGATCCTGAAATGGCCGATGCGACGTATATCGAGCCAATTCATTGGGAAGTTGTGCGTAATATTATTGCCAAAGAGCGTCCCGATGCGATTCTGCCTACCATGGGCGGCCAAACTGCACTTAACTGTGCGCTGGAGCTTGAAAGCAAGGGCGTGCTGAAAGAGTTTAATGTCGAGATGATTGGCGCGACAGCCGACGCCATAGACAAGGCCGAAGACCGCGGCCGTTTCGATAAGGCGATGAAAGCCATTGGCCTCGAGTGTCCACGTGCGGGTTTTGCCCATACGATGGCAGAGGCATTCGAGGTGCAGGAAACTTTGGGTTTCCCGTGTATTATCCGCCCGTCTTTCACCATGGGTGGCAGCGGCGGCGGTATTGCTTATAACATAGAAGAATTCGAAGAGATCTGTACTCAAGGACTGGACCTGTCGCCAACCAGCGAGCTGCTAATTGATGAGTCGCTTATCGGTTGGAAAGAGTACGAGATGGAAGTGGTGCGTGATAAGAATGATAACTGTATCATAGTCTGCTCTATCGAAAACTTCGACGCCATGGGCGTGCATACCGGCGACTCGATCACTGTGGCTCCAGCTCAGACACTGACGGATAAAGAAT
Organism: Shewanella sp.; assembly: GCA_037132815.1. Taxonomy (GTDB): domain Bacteria; phylum Pseudomonadota; class Gammaproteobacteria; order Enterobacterales; family Shewanellaceae; genus Shewanella. The sequence continues at coordinate 7,494 of JBAHZX010000010.1, read as the reverse complement.
ATCAGTTGATGCGTAATGCTTCTATTGCGGTTCTGCGTGAGATCGGTGTGGAGACGGGCGGCTCTAACGTACAGTTTGGCATCAACCCGAAGGATGGCCGTATGGTTATCATCGAGATGAACCCAAGAGTATCACGCTCTTCGGCATTAGCGTCTAAGGCGACGGGGTTCCCGATTGCTAAAATCGCAGCCAAGCTGGCGGTAGGTTTTACTCTTGATGAGCTTAAAAATGATATCACAGGTGGTACGACTCCGGCTTCATTTGAGCCTGCTATCGATTATGTTGTTACCAAAATGCCACGCTTTAACTTCGAGAAGTTTGCCGGTGCAAATGACCGCCTAACCACTCAGATGAAATCGGTCGGTGAAGTGATGTCTATTGGCCGTACGTTCCAAGAGTCACTGCAAAAAGCCTTGCGTGGACTCGAAGTCGGTAAGAATGGTCTAGATCCAATTATCGATATTGAAGACGCCGATGCGATGAAAAGAATTCGCCACGAACTCAAAGAGCCTGGTGCAGAAAGAATTTGGTATATTGCAGATGCCTTCCGTGCGGGCCTGTCTCTGGATAATATCTTTGAGCTGACTAATGTCGATCCTTGGTTCCTTGTACAGATACAAGATCTGATTAACTTTGAGACTCAGGTAAAAGACTCAGGTATGTCGGGTCTGAATGAGGTCTTTTTACGCCAACTTAAGCGTAAAGGCTTCTCCGATTTACGCCTTTCAGATTTGCTCGGTGTTAATGAGTCAGAAGTTCGCAAGTTACGTTATAAGCACGCGATCCATCCTGTGTATAAGCGAGTCGATACTTGTGCTGCAGAGTTCTCAACCGATACCGCCTATATGTACTCTACCTATGAGGAAGAGTGTGAAGCGAATCCATCGAATCGTGACAAGATCATGATACTCGGTGGCGGACCAAACAGAATTGGCCAAGGGATTGAGTTCGATTATTGTTGTGTACATGCGGCGCTTGCATTGCGTGAAGACGGTTATGAGACCATCATGGTCAACTGCAACCCAGAGACAGTATCAACCGATTACGATACATCCGATAGACTTTATTTTGAATCTGTCACCCTTGAAGATGTGCTTGAAATTGTTCGTATCGAGAAGCCTAAAGGCGTTATCGTGCAATATGGTGGTCAAACACCGCTTAAGTTAGCTCGCGAGCTCGAAGCCGCTGGCGTACCTATAATCGGTACCAGTCCAGATGCTATTGACCGTGCCGAAGACAGAGAGCGTTTCCAGAAGGCGATTCAGCGTCTGGAGATGAAACAACCGGAAAATGATACGGTCACGACTGTCGAAAGTGCCATTATTTCGGCCGAGCGTATCGGTTATCCGTTAGTGGTTCGTCCATCTTATGTACTGGGTGGTCGTGCGATGGAAATTGTCTACGATGAGCAAGATTTGCGTCGCTACTTCAACGAAGCCGTGAGCGTATCAAATTCCTCTCCTGTATTGCTTGACCGTTTCTTAGATAATGCCATCGAAATCGATATCGATGCTATCTGTGATGGTGAGACTGTGGTTATCGGTTCTATCATGGAGCATATCGAGCAGGCTGGTGTGCACTCGGGTGACTCAGGTTGTTCATTGCCTCCTTATAGCCTAAGTGAAGATATTCAAAACCGTATGCGTGAGCAGGTTAAAAAACTGGCCATGGAACTCGGGGTTATTGGTTTGATGAATGTACAGTTTGCCGTGAAGGATGATGAGATCTATATGATCGAAGTTAACCCTCGCGCCGCACGTACCGTCCCCTTTGTCTCTAAGGCGACAGGGGTCCCTTTAGCTAAGATAGCCGCCCGAGTGATGGTGGGTCAAAGCCTCAAGTCGCAAAATTTCACCAAGGAAGTGATTCCTCCATACTTCTCAGTGAAAGAAGTGGTGTTACCGTTTAATAAGTTCCCAGGTGTCGACCCTTTGCTTGGCCCAGAAATGCGTTCTACCGGTGAAGTGATGGGTGTTGGTGATACGTTTGCTGAAGCATATGCTAAAGCGCAACTGGGCGCTACAGCCTCAGTGCCTAAGTCTGGTCGCGCCTTGTTATCGGTTCGTAATAGCGATAAGTCAAGAGTAGCAGATCTGGCTTCGAACTTGATTGCTCTGGGATATGAAATCGATGCAACCCATGGTACCGCAGTTATTTTAGGCGAGGCGGGGATCAATCCCCGTTTGGTTAATAAGGTGCATGAGGGGCGTCCGCACATTCTTGATCGTATTAAGAATGGTGAGTATACCTATATCGTTAATACCACCGAAGGCCGTCAGGCGATTGAAGACTCTCGCCAGCTTCGACGCGGTGCATTGCGCTACAAGGTAGATTACACCACAACCTTGAATGCTGCATTTGCCACATGTATGGCTCATGCTGCAGATGACAGAACCACAGTCACCTCGATTCAAGAGCTGCATAAACGCATCAAATAAGACTTGATGTTAGAGAACAAGGGCCGCATTTGCGGCCTTTTTTATTGTGTTATCTTCTTCCAGTGATGTTGTGTATTTCTACTCGTAGGCTGTAAACGGTACAGTGAGTAAGCTTTAGATGTTAAATCTCACCCAAGTAGTGAAGATTATTTAGTCCTTATTAACTCTTTGTTTTAATTATATTATAATGATAGTACCCGTTCTGCCTCAGTTTGCTCTGAAATCTACACTTGAAAGTAGAATGGGTATACGATAGTGGACTTAGCAGTCCCTTGACATATTTGACATTTTTACTTAAGCAAATATTAATGTGGGAAAGTGGGATAGCATCTGAGCTGATGAACGTATAGAATGAGACTATTCCCCCTGATACTTTACTTTATTGGCATCACATGTGCCGATAGAGACTGCTTTTGTTTTAAGGAGACGAAAGAGGATTATGAATAAGGTTCCTATGACGGTTGTCGGTGTCGAGCAACTGCGAAAAGAGTTAGAACATTTGAAATTTGAACAGCGCCCTAGTATTACTCAGGCGATTGGTACAGCCAGAGAACTTGGCGATCTTAAAGAGAATGCCGAGTATCATGCCGCGCGAGAAGAACAAGGTATTTGTGAGGCGCGCATTCGTGATATTGAAGGGAAACTTTCGAATGTTCAGGTAATCGATGTGACCAAAATGGAGAATAAGGGGCGTATTATTTTTGGTACGACTGTAACTATTCTAAATGTTGATACCGAAGAAGAAGCGACTTACCGGATAGTCGGTGAAGATGAGGCGAATATTAAAGAGAATTTGATCTCTGTTACTTCACCTATCGCGCGGGGTTTGGTAGGTAAAAATCTTGATGATGAGGTAAGTATTCAAACACCTGGTGGCATTACCGAGTACGAGATAATTGCTGTAGAGTATACTTAAGCAAATCTTTCACTATCCCATTGATGATAACTAATGGGACTCGCGTAATACCGTTAGATTTAAAAAAGCCACTAATAGCGGCTTTTTTGCTGAATTTATTTAATAATTAAAGCCAGCAAGATGTTTAATAATTAATTTGTTTTTTTGTTTTTTCTGGTTAGAATCAAATATTGAATATCATGAGGGTTAATGTGTTGGGACTTTTTCGTATAGGGCTAATGCTGGTTTTGCTAGGAGGGGTCTCTCTCTCTGGCATGAGCGCGGTTGCCTCTGAGTATATGAAAAAAGACAACCCTGTGCAGTCTATCCACAGTTTGTGTCAGGACTCAGGGTCGCTGGCTACATTTCAATTGAACTCTTGTGTATTGATGAACACTCTCTTTGGGCATCAAGAACTACCGAGCACTCACACTGGGCTCGAACATCATGATCCAACTGAGCAAGAGTTTGTGCCTCTTATCTCGATGCGCCTGCTAAGTTTTGCTCAACACGATTTACAACAGATAAAGCCTAATTATCTGTTGGCCTATGAGTTTGTTTCCCCCCCATGCCGCTCTTTCTCCATCGGGTACCGGATAGACTTTGTCCGGAGCCTAGATTGGTCCCTCCATGCTAATGAAACGCCTTCTAGGCTTTCTGGCTGGAAGGAATCGAACCTGCTCTACCGCTTTTCTCAGCAAAAATCCGTTAGCTAACTTGTTATCGGCTGGTATTGAAGACTAGCCGGCTAAATATCTCTTTCTCAAGAAACATCTTTCTATTAGCCAACCTTTGGGCTGCGTGCCCTTGGTATATACCCTTCGGTTAGTGGTGGGTTTTGAGAGAGAGCGGAAAAACTCGTTAGAAAGCAAGGTGCCTTCAGGGCAAATTACGCTATGAAAAGACCAACAAGAAAAAAATCACTCAATCACAGCTCTCCATGGAAATATGGGGTGTTAATCGTCACTATTATCATCATGCTATTAAGTGCACTGCCGTCTCTTTTTGGTGAAGATGCGGCTATTGATATCAGTAATAAGGCTGGCTTATCAGTTTCCTTGATAGAACTGCATAAGCAACTTCAACTGGCTGGGATAGATATAAAGCGCATAGATCAGGCCGATGGTCAAACCTTGGTCGTACTCGCTAAACAGGCTCAGCAAGCACAAGCAAAGCAATTGCTGGCTACATTAGTCGCTAAACCAGAACATCTCACACTCGCACTCGCGCCGGCGGCGCCATCCTGGTTACTCAGTTTGGGCGTTGCACCAATAAAATTGGGTTTAGATCTTAGGGGCGGTGTGCAGTTTCTCTTAGATGTGGATCTTGAACCCGTTTATCGACTTCATGGTGAAAGCTTAGTCGATTCAATCAAACTGTATTCCCGTGAGCAAAAGTTGATGGGAGTTCAGGTGCGTTATGAGGATGATGACCGCATTATTTTAGTGCTGGCAAACTCAGAAACCAGTGACCAATATCGACAATTTATTCGCAGCCAACATCCTCGCTGGCAAGTGAAACTGGAGGGTGAGGGCATCTTGATGGTCAGTTTAAAGCAAACTGAAAAAAATCTGCTACGGGATCTCACCGTTAAACAAAATTTACAGACCATGCGCGGTCGCATATCTCAACTTGGGATAACTGAGGCATTAGTGCAGCGCCAAGGAGAGCATAGAATACGCATAGAATTGCCAGGTGTTCAAGATCCTGCCGCTGCAAAGAGCGTCATAGGTGCCACTGCCAGCTTGGCTTTTTATGAAGTGAAACCACAAGGATCTGTTAACGCGAAGATTTTGCGTGATGACTCCCAGACCCCAGTGTATGTATCACGCAAACCGGTGTTAGGAGGTGAGCATATTATAGATGCCAGAGCGGGGGTTGGTGAGATGGGTGGCGCTGAAGTGAATATCACCTTAGACCGTGCTGGCGGTAAATTGATGTCGGCTTTTTCCAGAGACAACATAGGTCATCCCATGGCCACATCTTACAGTGAGTACAGTCGGAATGCTCAAGGCGAGGTGAGTCAACAGACACGAGTGATCAGTATTGCCACCATACAAAGCCAGTTAGGCAATCGTTTCAGTATTACCGGAGCTGGAGATTACCAAGAGGCGCAGCAACTGGCGTTGTTACTACGTGCAGGCTCTATGACAGCGCCGGTGACCATAGTCGAAGAGCGAACCATAGGCCCAAGTCTTGGGGCTGAAAATATCGTCAATGGCTTTGCCGCCTTAGCTTTAGGTATGGCGATGACATTAGTATTTATGGGCTTCTGGTACCGACGTTTGGGCTGGGTAGCCAATGTGGCACTTATCGCTAACATGGTGATTTTACTTGGGTTGCTGGCCCTAATCCCCGGCGCGGTGTTGACCCTGCCTGGTATCGCAGGCTTAGTGCTGACGGTTGGCATGGCCGTTGATACTAATGTGCTCATATTTGAGCGAATTAAAGATAACCTCAAACTGGGAAGAAATTTTGCTCACGCCATTGACAGGGGCTTCGATAGCGCCTTTGGTACCATCTTAGATGCCAATTTTACCACTATGATCACTGCTGTTGTGCTCTATTCGATCGGTAATGGTCCGATCCAGGGCTTTGCCCTGACACTGGGATTGGGACTGTTGACGAGCATGTTTACCGGCATTTTTGCCTCTCGAGCCCTTATCAACTGGGTATATGGACGTAACTTTAACCATGATGTGAAGGTGTAGTGATGAGCTTATTTAATTTGCAACGGGTAAACAGTAGGTTTGCCGAAATGAAAACATTAACTAAATTGCGCTATTTCAGTAGTCTGATATCACTGAGTCTGATGATATTATCTCTGTCTGTGATTGCAGTTAAGGGGTTCAATTGGGGCTTGGACTTCACTGGTGGAGTTGTTACCGAGGTGAAACTAGATAGCAAGGTGGCTAGTAAAGATATATCTGCCTTATTGAGCTTAGCGTCGGAGCAGGAGGTGAGTGTTATTTCTGCGGGAGAACCTGGCCATTGGGTATTAAGATATAGCCTGCCATCGACTCAAGAAGATGTCAGTCAATATGCAATAGATATAGAGCAGGTATTGCAACCCCTTAATAGTGATATAGAGGTGCTTAACAGCAGCATAGTCGGGCCGCAGATTGGCCAGGAGTTAGCCGAGCAAGGTGGCTTGGCCTTGTTGGTCGCCATGTTGTGCATCATGGCTTACCTGAGTTATAGATTCGAGTGGCGTCTAGCCAGTGGTTCCCTGCTCGCCCTGTTCCATGATGTGATTTTTGTACTGGCATTTTTTTCCCTAACTCAGATGGAGTTTAATCTGACCGTGCTTGCGGCGGTACTGGCCATATTAGGCTACTCACTCAATGACTCGATTATCATAGCAGACAGGATCAGAGAGGGATTACGAACCGAGTCTGGCTTGCCAATAGCCGAGATCAATGATCGAGCTGTAAAGGCAACATTTTCCCGCACACTGATAACCAGTGGTACCACATTGATGACGGTCATCGCACTGTGGGTGATGGGAGGGGGGCCGTTGGAGGGTTTTTCCATCGCCATGTTTATCGGTATCTTAACTGGCACTTGGTCGTCGATATCTGTGGGGACCTGCTTGCCCGAGCTATTTAAACTCAATTGGGAACATTATCGTCTGGTGCCTGTTTCGGACACGCCTTAAATATAGTCAGGGCTATTTTAGAGTAGACATAAAAAACGGAGTCAAAAATTAATTTGGCTCCGTTTTTCGATATAGGCTGCTTATTTTGCCTTAGGAATGGCGATTTTCATCTCTTCAGACTGACGGAAAAGTATAAGTACGTGACCGATAAGCTGTACATTTACAGCTTGAGTTTCACGAACGATGGCATCAACAATTGCATTTTTTAACTCTCTATCACCCGAGGCAACTTTTACTTTGATCAGTTCATGGTGAGTGAGTGCATTATCAATTTCCGCCAGTACACCTTCAGTCAGGCCATTGGAACCAAGCATCACTACAGGCTTCAAATTGTGCGCTAAGCCTTTTAAGTGCTGTTTTTGTTTGGTTGTTAAGTTCATTTATACCAACTTTATGCTGAGTTACTATTGAAAAACCGCTATTCTACCCTTATATACACTTTATGTAACTCCCATTTGTTGTGGATGTTGAATGTCAGGTAAAAAACGAACAGCGAGTTCTTC
>JBAHZX010000120.1:0-6612 GCA_037132815.1 Shewanella sp. | reverse complement strand
AAAGTGCATTAATTTTTCTAAACCATCTTGGCGTTTAGGTGTTGCTGTAAAACCGTGGATATATTTAGCATTCACTGATTTTATCAAACACTCGTAGTTTGATGCTGGCAAATGGTGACATTCATCTATTAAAATTTGCCCGTATTTTTCAATGGCAGGTTTAATGTCAATACCATTGCGGCTAACTAAACTTTGATAAGTAGCGACATCAACTTCATAGGTTAGGTTATCTTTGCCACCTAATAACGAGCCGACTTGTACCAATCGTTGATAAGCGTAAGGCTTGTCGTTTGTAAAACTCCGGATTAGAAAATACTGCACAATGCTTTAACTTAGAGGTCAGTTTTCCGGGTAAATTAGCGATTGGAACATATAACTGATCAGCTAGCGTTAATGTGACTTTCTTCGGACAATCATTGATCTTAATGCTGTCATCATCGTTAAGCTTCTTCCATGGCTCATTCTTTTCAATGTCATCTGGTGCTCTTTCAATATAAGAGTTTAACTGATTCAGAGTTGATTTAAGCTGAGATTTAGTCATCTTCTGAGTAGATGCCAATATTGACCACTGATCATTATAAGGGACGCCTTCATTGTTAATGAAAACACTATTGTTATTTTTTCTTGGCTCTAGCTGTAGTGGTAATGCAATGAGATTACCAAAGCCACCCTCAGGCATAATATCTTGATTGGGAAATAGCCTATCGAAGCAATCAAATGATAGTAACGGATAGAGTTCCATTGTTTTACGAAGTAAACCATTGCCTAATCGCCGAGCATCACTAGCAGCTACAGCTTCCGAGAAGAAGATCCATATATGGCCACCATTCCCACTTCTTGAACGTTCTAATAGGTAGGGTATATTTAATGATTCGCAAGTCGTTGCAAATGCAGATGTAGCCTCAAACCAGTCCTCTTTATCAAAATCCGCAGCAAGTAAATACGTTGAATTATCACTTAGGAGAGGGTAGATACCCATGGTTTTTATACCTTTTAAATGTCCGTAGACAGCTTGATGGTCAGGTACTTTAAAGTTCTGGTTTTTACATTCAGTACAACTAATTTTAGGTTTGTTGCAAATTTTTGGCTGCCATTCATTCCAGCAAGCAGGTGAATAACCACTTCTACCATTTTTTGATTCCCATCTAAATGGGTAAACATCGTTACGGCCTTTAAAATATGAAAGAAAAAGGTCAATTTTAGATTCAGGAGAGGCGTGTAGATTGAAATTTTGGGCTAATTCAGCTTCATGTTGTGTTATTAACGCTTGGCGATCATTAAGCAAAGCAAGCCGCTCTTCATTTAATAATTGAAGACGAGTATCTATTTTGGCAAGTTTATTAATATGGCTTTCAGGCATGATTATAATATTACCAAAATACGATTAGAAATGTATTGAGAGATCCATGCGTTGATGAAGAATACGAGCAACATCAATACCGTTATCACTGACTTGATAAAATACAATATGTTTTTCTACAGGAAAGCTTCTAGCACCATTATAAATATCATTTCTTTCTCTACCGAAATCAGGATATTGAGCGAGTTTTAATAATGCTGCATCTATGGTTTGAGCATAAACCTTTGCCTGTGTGCCCCCCCAAGATTCAATTGTTGTTGAAATTATTTTGAATAAATCTTCTTCAGCTAAAGGAGATAACCTATAGTTCGACATTGGCAGCCTTACTTGTAGACTTAGTATCTACTGCAAGGGAGGCTTGTTCAAATATATCCATTACGCTGTGCTTTGATGATTCGCCAGCAGCTAGTTGTTCAAAACCTTTCGCTACTTCTTCTCGTAATATCTCAAGTTGCTTGTTTTTAGCAACATCTTTTTCAAATAACATTCTTAATCCATCACGGATCACTTCACTTGCTGAGGTATATAAGCCATCAGATACCTTTTCAGTAATTCTTCGCTCGAATTCTTTACCTAAAGTAATATTCATAATTAACACTCCAATCATCTTGTGATCATATTATGCGCATGATATGCGCATAGTTCAAGTTTGATGATAGAAAATAAATAAAAAAAGCCCGAATATTTCTATTCGGGCTTTATTGTAAATGATTAGATCTGTGTAAAAATAGAGTTTAAACTCTATTTTTACATCATACCGCCCATACCACCCATACCGCCCATACCACCCATATCTGGCATAGCAGCTGCATCTTGTGGCGCTTCAGCAACCATAGCTTCAGTAGTGATCATCAAACCAGCAATAGAGGCAGCGAACTGCAGTGCGCTACGAGTCACCTTGGTTGGATCTAGAATACCCATCTCAAGCATGTCACCATAAGTGTCGTTACCAGCATTGTAACCATAGTTACCTGTGCCGTTCTTAACATTATTTGCCACAACAGAGCCTTCTTCCCCCGCATTAGAGGCAATCTGACGTAGAGGAGCTTCCATGGCGCGAATAGCGATAATCACACCGTGCTTCTGATCTTCGTTAAGTACTTCAATCTCACTAATCTTACTGGCAACACGTACCAGAGCAACACCACCACCAGCAACAACACCCTCTTGGACGGCTGCACGAGTCGCGTGAAGTGCATCTTCTACACGTGCCTTTTTCTCTTTCATCTCAACTTCGGTAGCTGCACCGACCTTGATCACCGCAACACCACCAGCTAGCTTAGCCATGCGCTCTTGTAGCTTCTCTTTGTCGTAATCAGAGGTAGACTCTTCAGCTTGAATCTTAACCTGTGCAACACGTGCCTTGATTTGGCTTTCTTCACCATTACCGTCAATGATAGTCGTGTCATCTTTAGTAATAATAACGCGCTTAGCCGTACCCAAATCTTCCAGAGTGGCTTTTTCAAGTTCCAGACCAATCTCTTCAGCGATAACGGTGCCACCAGTCAAGATAGCGATATCTTGTAACATAGCTTTACGACGGTCACCAAAACCTGGAGCCTTAACGGCTGCAACTTTCACAATACCGCGCATGTTGTTTACTACTAATGTTGCTAATGCTTCACCTTCAACATCTTCGGCGATGATAAGTAATGGCTTACCCGTCTTAGCTAAACCTTCAAGGATAGGCAGTAGTTCACGAATATTAGAGACTTTCTTGTCGACAAGTAGAATGTACGGACTTTCCAGCTCAACACTGCCAGTTTCTGGCTTGTTGATGAAATATGGAGACAGGTAACCGCGATCAAACTGCATTCCTTCTACAACGTCTAGCTCATTTTCCAGAGACTGACCTTCTTCAACGGTGATAACACCTTCTTTACCGACACGCTCCATCGCAGTTGCGATAATTTCGCCGATAGTCTCATCTGAGTTAGCAGAGATAGTACCAACCTGAGTAATCGCTTGAGTATCGCTACACTCTTGAGACAAGTTTTTAAGCTCGGCAACAGCAGCAATAACCGCTTTGTCGATACCACGCTTAAGATCCATTGGGTTCATGCCAGCAGCGACGGCTTTAAGGCCTTCGTTTACGATCGCTTGAGCAAGCACAGTCGCGGTTGTGGTGCCGTCACCAGCTTCATCGTTGGCTTTAGAAGCAACTTCCTTAAGCATTTGCGCGCCCATGTTTTCTAACTTGTCTTCAAGTTCGATATCTTTAGCCACTGTGACACCATCTTTAGTGATCAGTGGTGCGCCGAAACTCTTGTCCAGAATGACGTTACGCCCCTTAGGGCCCAAGGTGACTTTAACGGCGTTTGCCAAAATATTTACGCCTGCAAGCATTTTTACACGTGCTTCGTTACCAAATATGACTTCTTTAGCTGACATGTTGTTTATCCTTTAAAATTTATTTGAGTGTGATGCTGAAACTCAATGAGTATTTAGCCAGTGCTTAGCTCACTACAGCCATTAGGTCAGATTCTGAAAGGATCAGAACTTCTTCACCATCAATCTTCTCTTTCTTCACGCCGTAACCTTCGTTGAAGATCACAATATCACCGACTTTAACGTCGAGTGGCTGAACAGAACCATTCTCAAGAATTCGGCCATTGCCAACTGCAAGTACTTCTCCACGAGTCGATTGCTCGGCTGCACTACCCGTAAGTACAATGCCACCAGCAGATTTTGATTCAACTTCAGAACGCTTAACTATGACACGGTCATGTAATGGACGAATGTTCATCTATGGACTCTCCTAATAATTTTGCCCGACATTAAGACAGGCAACTAAAAAAACATCGCGAAATTTTTAATAAATTAATCGCTTGATGTTGGTGATATGGGGTCATCTGGATGAGAACCAAGGTTTTTACAAAAATAATTTGATTTTTTTCATCTCACTTTTATCAAAGCCGTATCAATCCTGATAGAATTGCCTCCCTCAGTAAACTAGGTAAGACTTCGCATGAAAGACAGACACGGGCTACTCACCCAGCCAGTCAGTCGTGTACTGCTAAATATGAGCCTCCCAAACCTGATTGGTATCTTGACCATTCTTGGGTTCAGCCTAGTTGACACCTTTTTTATCAGTCAACTAGGCACCGAACCCCTGGCAGCCATCAGCTTCATATTTCCGGTAACCCTGAGCATATCCAGCATAGCCATAGGCATAGGTGCTGGGGTTTCCACCAATTTAGGCCGCCTTATAGGAGGAGGGGAAGCAAATAAAGCCAAGGTATTTCTTCATGACTCCCTATTGCTGACGTTTATACTGACCGCCGTTATCTCTCTGCTAGGTAGCCTGTGCATGGATCCGGTATTTAGCCTGCTTGGCGCGAATGACTCTAGCCTATCGCTGATTGCCGACTACATGTTTGTTTGGTATCTGGGCGCCCCTCTGTTGGTGCTGCTAATGGTGGGAAATCAGGGGCTGCGCGCCACGGGAGACACCCGTTCACCAGCCAAAATAATGATGCTAGCGGCGCTGATAAACCTTATTCTCGATCCCCTGCTTATCTTCGGTATTGGTCCCTTCCCCAGGCTTGAGATTCAAGGAGCTGCTATCGCCACGGTGATCTCCTGGCTGGTTGCCTTATCATTATCTAGCTACCTGCTAATATTTAAACGTCACTTAGTGGAGTTTGCCGACTTCAATATCAAACGCCTTAAGTACAACTGGAAACTGTTGGCCAGAATCGCACAGCCTGCGACGCTGATGAACCTACTTAATCCACTCACCAATGCAGTAATTATGGCCATGTTAGCTCGTATTGACCATGGTGCAGTCGCCGCCTTCGGTACTGGGATCCGTATAGAATCTGTATTATTAATTGTGGTGATGGCGCTGTCATCCAGCTTGGTGCCTTTTATTGCCCAAAACTTAGGTGCAGGCCAAACCGAACGTGCCCGTGATGCGCTGTTGTTATCACTCAAGTTTATTCTACTGTTTCAGACCTTGCTCTACTTGCCACTGCTGTTTTTAGCGGTGCCAATTGCTCAATTATTCAGTGATGACCCTCAGATTATTGAATGGCTGTCTTTCTATATTTTAACGATCCCCGCCGCTTATGGCCCGCTGGGTATCGTTATCTTAATGGCCACGTCCCTCAATGCCTACCACAGGCCCATGAGTTCACTGATCCTCAATGTGTGCCGGCTCTTTTTGATCATGCTGCCTCTGGCCGCTCTGGGTTCTCACCTAGGCGGTGTCAAAGGCCTGCTACTGGCGTTACCCATCACTAATACCTTGATGGGTATCGCTTGCTATATTCTAGCGAGAAAGATTTCCGAACCGAAGTCGCTGAAGCACACACAATGATCCGCCTGATCATTAATAAATGAGCGAAAGGTAACTGATATGCAAGTCAAGAATTACGCAGGTAAAACGTATATACCCATTCTACCTCTATGAGTTTACTGAATAAACCTTACCGCTAACCAAATCTTAGTTGACATTTTTTTTAGATACTAGAAAATGGACAAAGTCCAAAGTGATACTGTTTATATCAAATTTGAGCTGACAGTAAATAGTAAAGTCATAACGCAGACACTATAACCATAACTTATAAAACTACTGTTTTAATGCAAGCATTCATTAATTTAGCCACTTCCTTAATAGCTAATTAATGTTAAAAGAGACTTATTTCGGAAAAATCTTCAATCGCCATTGCCTTAGCAACGATCTTTCTTGGTGGTTGTGGCATGTATGAAGAACATGGCCAAAAACGCACGGCTTAATTTTATTACGATTTTATAACCTGAGATAACTGTTTTATGATGCGTCAATGTAAGCCGCTACTGCTATTATTTTCAAGCCTTTTGTTATTGGCCTGTAGTAGCACTTCACAAGTAGATGAAAAATTAACTAAACCGCCACTCCCTGATAACTGGCAAGAAAGCACAACCGCATTGACCGTAGAGAACAACTGGTTAGCGCAGCTTGATAATCCACAAATTCAACAGTTGGTCCAAAAAGCGTTAACCTCGAACCATCAGTTTGCCATGCAAGCTTATGATCTAGAAATAGCGGAGCAGCAACTCGTTGTTTCAGGTAGCGAATTATGGCCAGAGCTTGATTTAGACTTTAGCAGTGGCCGCAACAAAGACACTGACCCCACCGTTTATAGAAACGGCAATTCGATCAACTTAAATTTAAGTTATGAACTGGATATTTGGGGGAAGTTATCTGATGCGGATCGGGTGAGTAATTTTGACTACCTTGCCCAAAAAGCCAGCTTTGAACAGTACAA
>JBAHZX010000114.1:0-28659 GCA_037132815.1 Shewanella sp. | reverse complement strand
ATTTAACCATATGTCACAAACTTACATATTTTTTGTAAACTCGGACTTTTTAGCGGATTTTATTGATAATACCGTCTAATTCAGCTAAATCTTGATAATTAATTATCAGTTTTCCCTTACCTTTTTTATTATGGCTAATTGAAACATTAGCCCCTAATTTTTCAATCAATAGGCCTTCAAGACGGGTAATATCATGATCTTTTGCTGGTTTATAGACTATTTGAGATGGATTTAACGTTTTTGTGACTAAACGTTCAGTTTCACGAACGGTTAGTTCTTTAGCTGATACTAATCTAGCTATATTTGTTTGCTCATCACCTTCGATGGCGAGTAGAGCTCTGGCGTGACCCATGTCTATATCACCATATTCTAACATACGTTTTACTGGTTCATTAAGTCTATTAAGACGCAGTAAATTTGAAACTGTCGCGCGCGATTTACCCACTGCTTTAGCAATCTGTTGATGGGTCAAATCAAATTCACGCATTAAACGATCAAGGGCAATAGCTTCTTCCATGGCATTGAGATCTTCACGCTGAATATTTTCGATTAATGAAATAGCAACTGCGGCTTCATCTGGTACCTGTTTAACAATACAAGGTACCTTATCGAGTTTAGCTATTTGAGCTGCACGCCAACGACGTTCTCCAGCAATAATCTCAAACATTTTAACTGAAACTTTGCGTACAACAATAGGCTGAATTATGCCTTGGGCCATTATTGACTCAGCAAGTTCTTCGAGTGCCTCGGTTGACATATCTTTACGCGGTTGATACTTACCAGGTTGCATCAAATCTATGTCTAGCATTAATAAGTCATCTGTTCTTTCCGTATGACCGGTGTTATCTCCAACAGAATTAAACTTTTTATTTGCCGCATGGCTAGTACTGAGTAGTGCATCCAAACCTTTACCCAATCCACGTTTTTTTAGTATCATTTAAACTGCCTTTATTTAAGCTTGTTCTAACTCTTTATGCTGTTCTGCTCTGCGAATAATTTCACCAGCTAGAGCTAGGTATGCCTTTGCACCAGCACTCGACTTATCATAATACATAGCTGGAGCACCAAAACTAGGCGCTTCTGCCAACCTGACATTTCTCGGAATAACGGTTCGATACACTTTTTCACCAAAGTGCTGTTTAAGCTGATCGGATACATCATTAGCCAGACGATTTCTGGGATCATACATGGTACGCAAAATACCTTCTATATGCAGTCCAGGATTAATCATAGCGCCTATCTTACTGATAGTATCCATTAAAGCTGTTAAACCTTCCAGTGCATAATATTCACACTGCATAGGAACCAAAATTGAATCAGCAGCCGACATGGCATTAACAGTCAACATATTCAGTGATGGAGGACAATCAATAAAAATAAAATCATAATCATCTTTAATCGGTGCTAATGCATTTCTTAATCTAATTTCACGAGCGAAAAACTCCATTAACTTAATATCAGCTGCAGTAACGTCACCGTTACTAGCAATCAGATCATATTTTCCACTCGTATTTCTATAGACTACTTCATCGAAAGATTTATCATCTATTAACAATTCATAAGCAGTATTCTCGATATTGTATTTGTCGATACCACTTCCCATGGTTGCATTACCTTGGGGATCGAGATCAATTAAGAGTACTTTTCGCTTAGTGGCGGCTAATGAAGCTGCTAAGTTGACACTCGTTGTTGTTTTTCCAACGCCACCTTTCTGGTTAGCGACGGCAATCACTTTACCCACAATATCATCCTATATTTCACGTATATGTTATTGACGCAATTGAATTATATACCAAACTGCTTGAATAACTAAAATAAAGCAACTGAAACACTATTTTTTTACGATCCTAACTAGGTGTCTCTGTTCATCCAGATGAGGAACTTTGAGTTTGAAAATATCAGTGATCTGATAACTTTGAGGAATAGTTGCTATCTCATCTTTTGCCAATTGACCTTTGAGTGCATAATAACAGCCATTATTCGCTGGCAAATGTTGACACCAGTACAACATGTCTGTGATAGAAGCAAATGCTCGACTAAGCACACCATCAAATTTTTCTTCTGGCTCATAAGCTTCAACACGACTTTCTACTGAGCTGAAATTATTAATACCTAAATCAAATTGAACCTGCTTTTGAAAGCGAATTCGTTTACCTAAACTATCCAATAAAACAAAATGTTTATCTGGATTCATTATTGCTAGCGGGATCCCTGGTAATCCCGGCCCACTACCAACATCTATGAAGTGTTTACCCTCCAAATGCTCTGACACAGCTAGACTATCCATTATATGCCGGATTAACATTTGCTTAGGATCTCTAACCGATGTCAGATTATACGCCTTATTCCACTTATTAAGCATCTCAACAAAACCAATGATCTGTTTTTTCTGCTGTTGGGTGACAATTAAATTCATTTCAGCTAGATATTCATCCAATAGGGCTGATAACACGGGATAATCCTTAATAATAAATTTAAATAGGCATTAATTTACTGTATATTAAGCCATAAAAAATAAGGGAAGCCTTTAACGCTTCCCTTGATTCACAATTAATCGAAATTACGAAGCTTTTCTTCGAAGCAATCCACGTCTTTTTAAATGCACTAATAAAATAGAGATAGCGGCGGGTGTCATACCCGAAATTCTCGATGCCTGACCTATGGTTTCAGGCTTATGTTGATTCATCTTAGCAATAACTTCATTCGACAGTCCCGGAACCTCTTGATAATCCAAATCTAACGGCAGTCCGGTCGTTTCATGTTTAAGCGCCTTGTCTATCTCATCTTGTTGACGCTGGATATAGCCAGAATACTTAATTTGAATTTGCACTTGCTCTGCAGCACGTTGATCTTCAAGTCCAGGACCAAAACCTTCAATACTCATTAATTTAACATAATCCATCTCAGGACGACGAAGCAAATCTTCGAAAGATGCTTCACGCGAAATAGGAGTATTCAATTCAGGATTTAATACATTTAACAAAGGTGAATGAGGATGAACCCATTGACCTCTTAACCGTTGCAGTTCCAGCTCGATAGATTCACGTTTTTCACTGAATTGACTCCATCTGTTATCGTCAACTAAACCAAGTTCACGTCCCTTATCTGTCAGACGTAAATCTGCATTATCTTCACGAAGTAATAAACGATATTCAGCACGACTAGTAAACATACGATAAGGCTCTTTTGTACCTAAAGTCGAAAGATCATCAACTAAAACCCCTAAATAAGCCTGATCACGACGTGGTGCCCAGGATTCTTTACCCTGAACCTGCAACGAGGCATTTATGCCAGCTAATAATCCTTGGGCACCAGCTTCTTCATAACCTGTAGTACCATTAATCTGTCCAGCAAAGAAAAGTCCGACTGTCGATTTAGTCTCTAAAGAATTTTTCAAATCTCTGGGATCAAAATAATCATATTCGATAGCATAACCTGGGCGAATTATTTCAGCATTTTTCATGCCTTTGATCGATCTGACTAAATTTAGCTGCACATCGAAAGGTAAACTGGTAGATATTCCATTTGGATATATTTCATTGGTATTGAGCCCTTCTGGTTCAATAAATATTTGATGAGATGATTTATCGGCAAAGCGATTAATTTTATCTTCAATGGATGGGCAATAACGAGGACCAATTCCTTCGATCACCCCTGAATACATAGGACTTCTATCTAAACCCGCGCGAATAATTTCATGAGTACGCTCATTGGTATGAGTCACATAGCAAGATATTTGCCGAGGATGGTCTTTTACATCACCTATAAACGACATAACAGGCAGTGGCGTATCGCCTTTCTGTTCGGTCATAAGATCAAAATCTATGGTATTAGCATCAATTCTTGGTGGGGTCCCTGTCTTTAAACGACCAATACGGATAGGCAGCTCACGCAAACGATTGGCAAGTGCTATCGATGGTGGATCACCCGCACGCCCACCACTGTAATTCTGTAATCCAATATGTATTTTACCACTGAGGAAGGTACCTGCAGTTAAAATAACGGTAGGGGCTTCGAAAGCAAGTCCCATCTGAGTAACAACCCCTATAATTCGACTATTTTCAACAATCAGATCATCGACGCTTTGTTGAAATAATCTTAAATTCACTTGATTTTGTAAAATCTGTTGAATCTTAGCTCGGTAAAGTGTCCTATCGGCTTGTGCTCGAGTAGCTCTAACCGCTGGTCCTTTGCTGGAGTTAAGGGTTCGAAATTGGATACCTGCAAAGTCGGTGGCAATTGCCATAGTTCCACCCAATGCATCAATTTCTTTGACCAAATGTCCTTTGCCTATCCCGCCAATAGCAGGATTACAGGACATTTGTCCCAAGGTATCGATATTATGTGTCAGCAATAGAGTTTTAGATCCCATTCTTGCAGCGGCTAAGGCAGCTTCAGTACCAGCATGACCACCACCAATTACAATTACATCGAACCGTTCATGAAAATGCATTACAAAACCTTAAATAAAACTGATGTCGATAAAGAACTAATGTGAATTTGAGGTAGATATTTTAGCACTGGATTGACCCAAGGTGAAAGATCAATTTAGATCGTTTGATCACAAGGCGATCTGCTTAATAGATCTTAAGATCTTTATATAGATCCTTTATTATTATTACTATTAAGGGAGCTATATTCTGTGGGTAAACTATTTTTTTCTTTATTATTCAAATATTAATGATACCCATAACTTGTGATCATATTATGATCAAACACATATAAGCTTGTGGATATATAGGCTACTTATCCACAGGGCACATAATTGATCGGATCGGGTCTTAAGTAATGCATAGCTTGATCAAAAGAAAATAATAGCTTATCCACATATTTATCATTTAAGAGATTAATATGTGGGTAAGTCAAATCTAAACTGTGAGTAAATTTTAGAATGTATCTTCTAAAAAAATGTTAAAGACTATCTTGCCATTGTTCTAACCAAGCTAGAGCAGGATCTTCTGGTACATTATCGTATTGCATATCTATTTGGATCTTATCCACATAGATTTGTGCTCCACAGTTTTTCAATGCTTGGTCTAATTTTTTTGGTCCAAGGCAAAAAGTATCATAACTTGAATCTCCGATCGCACAAATCGTATATTTTGTACCACTAAGATCAGGTTTTTGAGACAAAACATCCTTTAAAAATGGCATTATATTGTCCGGAAGATCCCCTGCACCGTGGGTAGAAGATACTATTAACCACAATGATCTGGGGTCTAATTCTGATATTTTTGGGGCCATATGTACGATAATTTTATGGCCTAATTCCGATAATACCGCTGATAATTCATCGGCGACGTACTCAGCATTACCTAAAGTTGTGCCTACTAATATGTCTATTTTAGCCATGTTGTTTCCTTATTATAATTTGAGTTTAGCTTTTTATTTTACTATTTTATGATGTGAACATACCTCTTTTTGTTTGAGTTAAATATGAAATTAGCAGAGATAATATCGACTCTCAGTAGTAATAATCTAACTGAACTTCCAGTTGCAGCTCTATTGAGTGCCAGAGAGCATTGGTCGGAGTTATTACCTGTGATAGATGTTTTAATGCATAAGTTTACAGTTGAAGAAGACTTGATAGAATCCGAGGCTAACCTCCTTTTCTTTGGAATTTGTTTAATTGTAGATCGTAAACAATTTAGTCATTTTAATTGCTTAATAAACTTAACCGATAAAGAAGACTGTGATAGCCCATTAGAGCGTCTACTCGGTGATTTTATAGGTTCTGATCTATCGACTGCTTATTATATTTTAGCTCAGGGAAAACCTGAACAGCTTTGTCGTCTAGTTAACTCAGATCAAGCCGGTGATATTGTAAAAATGGCTGCTTTGGGAACCCTATTTGTTCAATTACATACAGATCAAATAGATAGAGATACACTTAATAAAAGCATTCCAGATTTTATCGAAAAATTAGTGACTAATGATCAATCATTAGTCATGTTTGAGTTAGTTAATTTGTTAATTTCTTATGAGTTTAACCAGTATCATGGTCAATTTTTATCGTATATAAAAAATAAAATTATTGATGAAAGTCCAATCGAAAATCAAATTATAATAGATTGGAATAATAATAGTATAGGCTATTCAGAATGGGATAATGGCTTAATAAATGGTGATTATGATGTAATAGATGCCCTTAGTATGTGGACAGAATTCGGCCCAGAAGGTGATATGAGCGATGCGGAGTTAATGGAAATATTCGATGATCTGATGAATACCCCCAATAATTTTGATGATATATACTTTGATTCGTACTTAGAAAATATGGATAGTCATGAAATACAACAGCCTCAGATAACTGATATTAAAGCAGGCCGTAACGACCCATGCCCTTGTGGTAGTGGTAAGAAATACAAGAAGTGTTGCTTAAATTAAACTTAATTGCTCAGGGCCTTCTTGTTCTTGCGCTTAGTGGTGCTATAGATGTCTTCCATGGCGTCGATAAATGAGTTGGATCGAGTCCAAAATTCCGGGTAGTCTCCCTGTTTCTTGATCAGAGAGGCATTAATTTCAGTAATAGCTTCTTTTTGTGGCAGTAACCAGTCTGTCATGGTCCAGTATTGTGTCTGATTAATAATATGAGCTTGTCTTGTAGGCTCACCCCTTGCCGTTATTTTAAATTGATTGTACCTGTGGTCCTGATAGTCTATTTTCACCTGTTCTGCGGTGCTGATATGTTCCGAGAAGACTTGACCTAACTCTGTTTTTTGCAGCGCTTTGTGTAAGTTTTTTGGCGGTAGCCCCCTAAGTTGAAATAATAAGATTGGATCTCTGTCGAGAATATTGGCCAAACGATAATATACGCCAGCGATATGTTTACAGGGGTTAGTATCATCCGGACAATTACAACAGGCTTTAATGTCCAGATAGGATTTTGGTAAAAAATAGGTGTTGCCGAATGCATTTTCTATGTTTGCTGGCATTTCGTTAAGCATCAGTTTAGATATCCACCCCGGGTTGTCACAAAGTTTGGCTATGATTATTTGCCACTGTTTGGCAGTAATCGTTGTAAAGGCCAAGGTTACCCTATATTTTGGCTCTTTAGTGATACCAAAGTAGGGGTTTATATTACCGCGTATACTTGCCTCTATCTTATTTGCTATTATCTCGAATTTTAGCATGCGATTGTCGGTGCGATAGGCACGACCACGTTGCAGGCGGCCGCTATCAATAAAGGCTTTTAGTGAGTCAATAAATGCATTACCCCACCATGTTTTTTGCATCAGCATCAGACCTCCTGACTTAGTTGGATTAGCTTGATGAATGAATTGGCATCAAGCTCAGATAACCATGACTCATTATTACCGACAATCGAGTTGGCTATTTTTTTCTTATCCTCCAACATTTTATCTATTTTCTCTTCTATGGTTCCTATGGTAATGAATTTATGTGCAAATACGGTTTTCTGCTGGCCTATACGATAGGCCCTGTCAGTAGCTTGATCTTCCACGGCCGGGTTCCACCAACGGTCGAAGTGGATCACATGGTTAGCTTTAGTGAGGGTTATTCCCACGCCGCCAGCTTTTAGCGATAAAATAAATACTGCAGGAGGGCTATCTTCGGCCTGAAACTGTTGGATCATTTTTTCTCTCTGGTTGCGAGAGGTTGCACCATGTAGATAATATGTTTGGAAACCCAATTTATTTTTAAATATTTTATTAATTTGGCTACAGACTTCAGTGAATTGACTAAAGATGAGAATACTCTCGTTATTACGTATGGCTTCCTTGCTTATCTCCACCAGACGCTGCAGTTTTACCGAGCGATCTATGCTGAATTCACTGCCGTCTTGAAGCACCTGAGCTGGATGGTTACAGCACTGCTTTAACCTCAGTAGGGCGGATAACATGATCATTTTTTGTCCCTGTGTTTTAGGTGTTTGCTCAATTTGTTCAGTTATTTCATCGACAATGGATTGATAAATACTGGCCTGCTCAGTACTCAATTCACAATAGACTTTCTGTTCTATCTTATCCGGTAGATCAGTAATGATATT
Source organism: Shewanella sp. (assembly GCA_037132815.1). Lineage (GTDB taxonomy): Bacteria > Pseudomonadota > Gammaproteobacteria > Enterobacterales > Shewanellaceae > Shewanella. The sequence goes on along the minus strand of JBAHZX010000114.1, from coordinate 20,651 downwards.
TTTATCTGTCTTTAGTCGGCGCAGAATGAAAGGCTCGACGATATTTTTCAATAATTGGCTTTGATGTAAATTATTGTCTCTTTGGACGGGTAGTTCGAAATTTTTCCTAAAATGGGCCTGAGTGCCTAATAGACCGGGGTTTAAGAAGTTAAAGATAGACCATAAATCCATTAAGCGGTTTTCTATGGGTGTCCCGGTGAGGGCTATGCGTGAGTCTGCACTGAGGCCATACAGTACCTTGGTCTGTGTCGATGCAGGGTTCTTAATATTTTGGGCCTCGTCTATGATCAGCCGTGACCAATGTATCTCTTTAAATAGGGCTTTATCCTTGCGAATTAGGCCGTAGGAGGTAATGATTAGATCGTGTTGCGAGACTAATTTGCTAAACGCTTGTTTTTGTTTGCGCTGATTACCGTGATGTACAACAGCATTCAAAGATGGAGCAAATTTTTGAATTTCTTTTAGCCAATTTCCAACCACCGTGGTCGGTGCTACCAATAATGCGGCCTGTTTTCTGGGCTGTAACAACATGAGTGCAATTATCTGCATGGTCTTACCTAGACCCATGTCATCGGCCAAGCATGGGTTCATGCCTAAGTTTTCAAGGTAAGCAAGCCATGATGTGCCACGATTCTGATAGGGTCTAAGTTCGGCTTGCAACTGTGGCGGTTGGCTGATTAAACTAAATTTATCTTTGTTTTTTAGCTCATCAATAATGGTTTTCATACTGACATCTAGCTCAATATAATAGCTGGATTCATCAGCGGCCAGAGTCAACAGTTTTTGCATGTTACCGCTGTTCATATCCTTACGGGAGGTTTCTATAAGTTTTTGTATCTTCTCCATTTCTGTTTTATCTATTTCTATCCAATTGCCTCTGAAATAAACTAGATCAGATTTAGCCTCCAGCAATTGTAGCCACTGGTCTTCGCTTAGCTCGTGTTCGCCCATTGAATATCTATAGTCGAACTGAATAAGGCTATCGGCGCTGATAAAGCCAGTAGGTGAGTTAGAGGCACTTGTCGTATTTTTGTGTGCTCTGAGTTTAACTTTAGCTTTAAGTCGACCTTTAGAAGTCCACCATGCAGGGACAATTATGCGGTAACCGCAAGCGTGTAGGGTCCAAGCATCCTCTTTCAAAAATTGAAAAGCCTGCTGTTGGTCGAGAGGGATCACAGCCTCTTGCATCTTGGTTTCAAAAATATGTTCGATGATGGCATATATTCGACTGGCATACCCTAACTGTAGCAAGAGTGTGCGCTCGATTGAGATACCCAACAGTTCAGTGAAAATCTGTTGTTTAGTTATTTTATCCTGTCGGTACTGTGTCAGGTTGATCATGAAAGAAGGGTCTCGTTTCGACTGTAGCAGTAGCTCAAGTCCCCAGTCACCCTTATGCTGATCACTGGCTTCGAGTAGTTTAAAGCATAGGGTGAAATCAGCACCAAATTGATCATAGGTTAGATTATTCTGCCATAGCTTCCATGTCTTGAATGTATAGGCATCTATAGACGGAATTTGATTATTTAATGCCTGTGCAATAAAAGTATGCTCTACGGACTTGATATTTTTTTGAGTATAAGGTGTGCCAGTGATCAATTTATTGAGATTAACATCAGAAAAGTGGTGTAAGGCAGAAAGAGTATCGAAATTGCTAAAATCACCTAAGCAGGCTGAATGAGGCATATGGTCAGATATCATTTGTAGGCGATCATGATATTCAGATGAGATTGTCAGCCATTTAGTATGGTATTGAGTTTTTACAGTGTTCCTTTGCGCCACTAAGGCGGGGATATATTGATCTTGCTTGATCATATGGCTGAACTCATAGGCCATTTTTATCCAAAACTTAGCATCATCGGCTAATATCAGATCTTCTTCGAAGTGATAGCTCTGAAAGTTTAGTTCTTTTAAAAATATAATGGGCTCGTCGACTTGTATTGCATTGAGTATAAAAGGTTTAAATTTACTACAGCGGTTATCATCCAAATTATTAATATTGGCGATGATGGGGGAGGCAGTAGCTTCTCCTTGGGCATTACAGGGTAGTGAGACCTCAACTTCTTCGAAGGCCGAGTTCATCTTCAGTTCAACGGTAGTAAATCCAATGAAACGACAGCTACTTAGCTGGTAAGGATAAAATTTGGGACTGGTTATCTTGTCTTGACTCTCCACCCATAGATATATTTGACCCGTGTTGTCGAATGTTGAGTTATCAGGCTGCCAGAATAGATGGATAAGTTGCATAGATAGCTATAATTATGAAATAAAAACTTATTTTGCGTTTAGTGCTGTTTAGGTTCAACCTTTTTTTACCTAATTTAACTGTAACTTCTTCTGATAAATTAATAGTCGAGGTAAAATTATTCTATCTATCTGAAAAAGCGATGTTTTCATGAAGTCATTACCAATAGATAAACTCTATAAAGAATTTAAATATGTTATGAAATACAACCACTTAGTGGTTGAGTCTGACACGGGATCAGGCAAATCTACCCGTTTACCTCTCTGGTGTGTAGAAGCAGAGTTGAAATCAGATGGCAGGGCTAGGAGAGTGTTGGTGGTGGAACCTAGACGGGTTGCATGTTTGGCACTGTCTTCATTTGTATCTGAGCAAACAGAGTTAGCCGTGGGTCATGCCATACGTTTCGATTCAACCGTAACAGATGATACCCAAATTGCCTTCGTTACTCCGGGGGTTGCCCTGCGTTGGTTACAGGAAGATGGCCTAGCAAGTTTTGCAACTGTGATTATTGATGAGTTTCATGAACGCCGCTGGGATACTGACTTGCTGTTAGCGATGTTGAAGCTGAAGGCACAATCTTCATCCAAGCTGCGAATAGTTTTAACTTCGGCTACCATAGACGGTGAACGCTTGACCCATTATCTGGGTAAAACAGCACGTCGTTTAATCGCTGAAGGAAAAAGGTTCCACGTGGAACTTAAATACCAAGCTCTAGAGAGTCATCACTTGCCAGATATTCGAGGTGTGGAACAAGCAGTAAAAACCGCAGTGTCTGGTTTATTGCAAGAGACAGAAGGGGATATATTGGTTTTTCTTCCAGGTAAGCGTGAGATTCAAAGTACTATTCAACGTTGTGTGTCTTTAGTTTTGGCTAGTGGTAAAACATTGGAGCTTTTACCACTGCATGGTGGGATCAGCCCTCAAGAGCAGAAAATAACTCTACATAAAGCCGATCACCAGCGGATTATTTTTGCAACCAATGTGGCTGAAACCTCATTGACTATTCCAGGGGTCACAGCAGTAGTGGATTCGGGTCTTGAACGTCGTATTCGCCAGCGCAACGGCCGTAGTGTACTTTCACTTGCAAGAATATCGAAAGCCAGTTGTGCTCAGAGAATGGGCCGTGCTGGCCGTACGCAAAGTGGTATTTGTATTCGTTTGTGGGGTAAAAGTGCACCCATGGAAGCGATGACACCACCGGAACTCCAACGTGAGGAGCTAGTGGAACCAATGTTAGCAGCGGCTTGTTGTGGTTATAAGCTGTCTGATCTCGAGTTCGTCGATGACTTGCCAGTTAAATCATTGGCAATTGCTGAACAGAAGTTACAGGCCATGGGAGCTATTGATACAAATGGGCTGATCACGGCTCATGGTAAAAAGCTTTCTCCGCTACCGATTGATACTCAATTTGCTCATCTTATCAGTGCTATGCCTGATGATATGTGTCGTGGATTGATGGTGGATCTCGCTGCGGCTTTGAGTGTGCCACAAGGTTTGTTTAAGTTACCTTCTAACGAGTTTGATCTTAAACAGTTGAGAGAGTGGGAGCCTTTAGGTTGTGACGCTTTTACATTAATTAAAATAGTAAGAGAAAAACTTCCTGACTTTCTTGGGGCAACCGATGCTGGCTATGTCAATAATGGGGCTCGTAAAGAGGCGCGCATGCTTGCAAACCAGATCCGATCCGCGCTGGGATTGCAGGGTATCGCGCAATCATCAGCGTTAATCAGTAAAGATATTGAGTTGCGCAGACGTTGGCTATTAGCTGTCATTAAGTCTGCACCTGAGCTTGCCTATGTTAGGCGTGAAAAACGTATTAGCGCGCTTGGAAATGGCTTTAGCGAGGCACAAATAGGCAAAAATAGTCGTTTCTGTAGCGAATTAAAGGGCGTCGATGGCAAGCTGAGTGCATTAGCGGCGGTGATATTTGATTTACACTCTATTGCCGGTCAAGGGGCAAAGCAGACATTGAATCTAGCTTCTTGTATGGCACCTATTTCGTTCAATTTGTTGTTAGAGGCCCAATTAGGTGAGGATCGCCTAGGAGACTGTAAGGAGAAGGGACAGAGGCATAAACTGGTGGTTGAGACCGTTTACGCTGGCAGAGTGCTAGACTCACGCTTCAAACAGATTAAAGGTGAGCAGGCTATAGAAGCTATTGTTCGTAGTATAGATGTTGGTCGACAATTTAAGGGGTTATCCCTGCAATTGAAAAATGATATTGCTGCTTGGAATATCTGGTTAGCCTTAGGAAAGGCTAAGGAGCAGTTTGCTGACTCTGGTTTGGTTAACCGTTTAGGTGAACAACCATTAGTTTTTGATCTCTATCTTATAAATAGATTGAAAGAGTTAGGGGTGGAAAGTTTTGATGATCTGGAACTGATAGAGGTGGATGATCTCTTGTTCGAGGGAATACCGGATTGGCAACGCCAAGAGTTTGATAACTTGTATCCTGTTAAGCTGATATTAGCCGATCTTAAGCTCACTGTAGAGTATCATCCTAAACGTAAGTTGGTGATGCTGGTGTACAGTAATGGTTCGCGTAAAACGGGTCCTAAACGTTGGGAGTTGCCTCGCTGGCAAGGTTGGAAGATTCAATACAAGAAGGCCAGCCGTGTGGTTGATATAAAATGACCCATACTAGTTAGTTTAGTGGCATGGAATGTGGTTATCGAGTGGTTTTAACGATAACTTTTAATATTTTTTAAGCTTAGATTTTGAAAGATATAATGAGTGTAAATGTAAAAGCAGGCAAGCGGGTAAAATTGTTTTTAATCTTTACTCGATTAGATCGATTTTGATCTGCAGAATTAAAATTCTGTTTTGCGTATAACTTTTCAACCAAGATCTTAAGTTTTGTAGTTTACAAGTAAAGTTGATATATTTATCAATAAACAAAATTGTTTTTATATCAACAAGTTACGCATTTAAGTTGTTGATTTATATTTGAGTGTCTAAATTTACATTGCTTGTTGATATGTCTGTTGATTATTTTGATCGAGATTGAAAAACGTACAGGCTTAGATCTGCTGTTTTTGTTAGTCAAATATAGTGACTTTATCGGTTACATTAGCTGTATAAAGTACGATATTCAGTCGTTAGTTTTATTTTAAAATATTGAGTATTTTAGGTTGCTGGGAGATCTACCGTTACCTTGAGGTAAACGGGCATAAATTAGCGCAGTGTCGGCTTTTTTCTAGGATCGAGTTTTTATAATTTAGGCACTACTTCAAGTCACTTCCCGATACAAAATGAACTGAAGATCTTTCCTAGCAAATCGTCTGAGGTGAACTTACCAGTGATCTCAGATAGGGCTAGTTGTGTTATGCGTAACTCTTCGGCTAATAGCTCACCGGCCAGATAAACTTCTAATTGCTCTTTACCTAACATCAGATGACTACTGGCTAGATCCAATGCCTCTAAGTGACGACGGCGTGCGATAAAGCCGCCTTCTAGATTACTCTGATAACCCATAAGTGACTTAAGGTGTTGCTTGAGCTCTTTTATGCCTAAGCCTGTTTTGGCTGAAATACGGAATACCGGATGGCCGTGATTTTTGGTGGTTTCTAATGACTCGCCTGTTATGTCAGCCTTGTTACGTACCACTGTAATACCTAATTTATTAGGTAAACGATCGATAAAGTCAGGCCAAATCTCATGTGGATCGACAGCATCAGTGGTTGTGCCATCAAGCATAAATAGTACTCTATCAGCGGTTTCTATTTCGGCCCACGCGCGTTTTATGCCTATTATCTCCACCGCATCGGCCGTTTCACGTAGGCCTGCTGTATCTATAATATGCAATGGCATGCCATCGAGATGGATATGCTCGCGTAGTACATCACGGGTGGTGCCTGCTATTTCGGTGACGATGGCTGACTCTTTACCGGCTAGTGCGTTAAGAAGACTGGATTTACCGGCATTGGGTCGACCAGCAATTACCACCTTCATGCCTTCTCGGATTATTGAACCTTGCTTGGCGCTAGCTTTGACAGAGTCCAGTCTGGTGATTATTTTGTTGAGTGAGCCCGCTATTTTACCGTCTGAGAGGAAGTCTACTTCTTCATCGGGGAAATCTATGGCTGCCTCGACGTATAAGCGCAAGTTAGTGACCTGTTCTACCAATGCATGTACTTCTGTAGAGAACTCACCTTGGAGTGAGTTCAGGGCGCTCTTAGCGGCTTGTTCGCTGGTGGCATCGATAAGATCAGCGATGGCTTCAGCTTGGGTGAGGTCTAACTTGTCATTGATGAAGGCCTGTTCGCTAAATTCACCTGGTCTGGCGATGCGAATACCTTTGGTTTCCATCACGCGCTTGATTAGCATATCCAGTACTATTTGGCCACCATGACCTTGTAGTTCCAGTACATCTTCTCCTGTGAAGGAGTTGGGACCTTGGAAAAAGAGGGCTATTCCCTGATCGATCACCTCACCATTGGCTGTTTTAAAATCACAGTAATCTGCATAACGTGTCTTGGGTATATGTCCAAGCATGGCCATAGCAACGTCGCTGGCCTGATTGCCTGAGATACGTATGATACCCACACCGCCACGACCAGGGGCGGTGGCTTGCGCCACGATAGTATCTGCTGTCATTACTGTGATTCCTAAGCTTTGAATAATGAGGGGGAAACTGAAAAATACTGTCTCTTATAAAAATAAAAAGCGGTTAATACCTAAGTATTAAACCGCTTTTCAATTAACGCTTGTTTGGTCTTAGACTATTTTAAGCCTTTTTTCGCCAAACCTGCGTAGATGATCTTCTGCTGCGTGATAGCAACTAAGTTACCTACCAACCAGTAAAGTACCAGACCAGCAGGGAACCAGAGGAAGAAAACGGTAAACACTACTGGCATCCACTGCATCATCTTCTGTTGCATAGGATCCATAGTTGGTGCCATAGGCTGCATTTTCTGCATGATGAACATGGAGATCCCCATCAGAACAGGCATCACGTAATAAGGATCTTGTACCGATAAATCGGTGATCCATAACATGAATGGTGCATGACGTAATTCAACACTTTCAAGTAGAACCCAGTAGAGTGCGATGAAAATGGGCATCTGTAACAAGATAGGCAAGCAGCCACCCATAGGGTTAACTTTTTCTTTTTTATATAGCTCCATCATGGCTTGACCCATCTTCTGACGATCATCACCGAAACGTTCTTTCATTTCAGCCATCTTAGGCTGCAAATTACGCATCTTAGCCATAGAGGTATACTGAGCCTTGGTCAGCGGATATAACATACCACGTACGGTAAGCGTGATAAGAATAATCGCCAGTCCCCAGTTAGACACTAATGATTGGAAGAACATCAGTAGTTTGTAGATGGGAACAGCTATCCACCATAGGAAACCATAATCTACCACTAAGTTTAGTGTGTCCGAGATTGCAGAAAGTGCTGGCTGATCTTTAGGACCTACATAAAACTGAGCATTGATAGTTTGAGCAGCACCCGGTGCCACGTTATAGATGGCACCACGGAAACCTATGTTTGCTTGACCACCAGCACTGATGCTGGAAAAAATGGTGTTTTGGTCATTTTTTGGTGGTATCCAAGCAGAAACAAAGTAGTGTTGCAGCATCGCCGCCCACCCACCTAGCGTCTTTTGATTTAGGTTGTTGTCAGCCATATCATCGAAGCTGTACTTCTCGTAACGAACGTCCGAAGTCGAGAAGGCGGCACCACGATAAGTTGGCATCATCATGCTGCTTTCACTTTCTTTAATGCTATGTTTAATCTGACCGTACATCTGCACTTGAAGTTGATTTTCTGTGGTGTTGTTGATGACATAATCGACATCAATCTTGAATTGACCACGATGGAAGATAAAAATCTTAGTGTATTTAGCACCGTTTTCAGCGATGAAAGTCAATGGGACTTCTAGTGTGTCCTGACCAGCTGACATGCTGTAGTCGCGTGATGCACTGTCAAAATGAGCACGGCCTTTAGAGCTGCTGTCGATACCATCACGACCGATAAGACCGCTCTGAGCAATGTAATTAATATTGTTAGTTTGTTCCAAAAGAACAAATGGCTCGTCATTTTCCAGTTGTAGTTTATGTTCAACTAAAGCTGAGTAGACAATATCACCACCAATTGGATTAATCTTAATGATTAATTGATCGGTATTAACAGTGATTAACTCTTTTGAAGCAATAACCGCAGCTGGAAGTGCAGAATCAGCATCGGGAACATCTGAACTGTGCGTGTCTGTGACATTAGATGCAGTAGATACTGAAGATAACTCAGTTGCCACTGGTTGTGGTGCTTGATCCATTTTCCACTGTTGCCAAAGTAAAAAACTGACAAAAAGTAGACCGATAAGTAATATATTGCGTTGAGATTCCATAGCCTATTTATTACACCTGTATTTTTTTGAGGGGACGGGGTCAATTCCGCCCGGATGTAAAGGGTGACATTTTAATACGCGTTTTGCTGTAAGCCAAGTGCCTTTTACAAATCCATGCAAACGAATGGCTTCGATAGCATAATATGAGCATGTTGGATGAAAACGGCATTTATTAGCCCCTAATAAAGGGCTAATAAATATTTGGTAGCCACGAACAATCGTGGTTGCTAGCCATTGTAACGGCGATTGAGTTTTCGCCATAGCTTTTCTACCAATTTATGGAGATCTGCATTTTCCATCTCAACTACGCCATTTCTGACCAAAACGACAATATCCACGGGAGGTAATTCGTGCTGATGCAAACGAAAGTTATCTCGGATGATACGTTTAATTCTGTTTCGCTGATGGGCTTTCTTAACAAAACGCTTAGCAACAGTTAATCCAATACGTGGATGTTGCTTTGAATTTTGAATAGCCAGTAACGTTATTTCAGCGGAAGAAGCTTTGATAGGTTTTGCAAATACAGATTTGAATTGCGCGGGAGTTAACAAACGTAATTCCCGCGTGAAGGTATAACTAGTCACTTGCATCTCTACTTAAAATTAAGCAGAAAGACGAGTGCGACCTTTAGCACGACGACGAGCTAGGACCTTGCGGCCTCCAACTGTAGCCATACGAGCGCGGAATCCGTGAGAACGCTTGCGCTTCAGGTTGCTTGGTTGAAAAGTACGTTTACTCATTGTGGCAATCCGTCTTTATGTTAGTTGAACAAAACCCCAGTTGTCTAAATTGAGCAATAGGGGCAAAAAAGAGGCCGAATTGTAATCACTTTACCCTTGCTCGTCAACAAGCAAACGCAGCAAGCAACAAAATACACGCCATTTATTTTCTATCAGACTTAGCTAAACTCATCAGATGTTGTGGATAAGTCTGTGTATGACCACTACATCTTGTGGATCCAGTGATCATTTAGTCGATATAAGATATTTTAATTATAGATCGATTATGATCGCTTTGTAAGGCTGGGTTTGCTGCTTTTTATAAATAATATGATCGCTGCAGATCCTTTGGGATCGCTATCTTCTGTTAAAGATGATCTAACTGGGGATAATTATATTATAAGGATAGCGATCCTAGCAATCTCACTATAGAATACAACTCTTTGTATGATCTTTTGGGGATAAGTACGTGGCGGTTTCACTTTGGCAGCAATGTCTCGGGCGACTACAAGATGAGCTTTCGGCTCAACAATTCAGTATGTGGATTAGACCGTTACAAGCAGAAATGGATGGGGATACGCTGGTTCTATACGCGCCAAATCGCTTCGTACTCGATTGGGTCAGAGAAAAATATATCAACATTATTAATCAGTTTTTTACTGAGCAGTTGGGGAGTGATGCACCTAAGTTACGCTTCGATATAGGCAGTAAACCTGCAGCCCCACGTCCGATTCAGGCTACTCCAGCCATGGCCCCTCCCAGAGTAGAGATGAGTGCTAGGCCGAATAGAACTTCATTTAACGTCAATATGCCCGAACCCGCTATCACAGAGAACCATAGAAGTAATATTAATCCTGCTTATCAGTTTGAAAATTTTGTCGAGGGTAAATCAAACCAGTTAGGCAAAGCTGCAGCACTTCAAGTTGCCGAGAATCCAGGTGGAGCTTATAACCCGTTATTTCTTTATGGTGGTACTGGCTTAGGTAAGACTCACCTGTTGCATGCTGTGGGTAACAGTATCATTAAAAATAATCCCAATGCCAAAGTGGTTTACATGCATTCTGAGCGTTTCGTTCAGGATATGGTGAAAGCCTTGCAGAATAATGCCATCGAAGAATTCAAACGTTATTATCGCAGTGTCGATGCATTATTTATCGATGATATTCAATTTTTTGCCAATAAAGACAGATCACAGGAAGAGTTCTTTCATACTTTTAATGCATTACTTGAAGGTAAGCATCAGGTGATCTTGACTTCTGACAAATATCCCAAAGAAATTGACGGTGTTGAAGATCGTCTTAAGTCTCGTTTCGGTTGGGGCTTGACCGTAGCGATTGAACCTCCAGAATTAGAGACCCGTGTGGCCATTTTGATGCGTAAGGCGCAAGAGAGTGGTGTTAACCTACCCGATGAGGTTGCCTTCTTTATCGCTAAGCGATTGCGCTCTAACGTTCGTGAGTTAGAGGGAGCATTGAATCGAGTTATAGCTAATGCTAATTTTACTGGTCGTCCAATCACTATCGATTTTGTGCGTGAAGCGCTGCGAGATTTGCTGGCTCTGCAGGAAAAATTAGTCACCATAGACAATATTCAGAAAACAGTCGCAGAATATTACAAAATCAAGATGGCCGACATGTTGTCTAAGCGCCGTTCACGCAGTGTCGCTAGGCCTCGTCAGGTGGCTATGGCGTTATCGAAAGAGTTAACAAACCACAGTTTACCTGAGATAGGTGACGCATTTGGTGGTCGTGATCATACAACAGTGTTACACGCGTGTCGTAAAATCGCACAATTACGCGAAGAAAGTCATGACATTAAAGAAGATTATGCTAACTTGATCCGTACGTTATCTTCATAAATCGGGGAAATTGAAATTGATGAAATTTTCAATTGATAGGGATGTACTATTAAAGCCGCTGCAATTAGTTAATGGAGCGGTGGAGAGACGACATAATATGCCTATTCTGGCAAACCTCTTAGTTGAAGTAAGTGGTCACTCACTTAAGATGACCGGTACCGATCTTGAGGTCGAGTTAGTCGGTCAGGTTCAGTTAGAAGGTGATGTTCAAGAAGGACGTATTACCGTTCCAGCGAAGAAATTCCTCGATATTGTTAAATCACTTCCTGATCAGGTCGAGTTAAAGATTGAGCAACAAGAAAACCGTTTGTTACTTAGATCTGGCCGTAGTCGCTTTGCATTAGCGACATTACCGGCAGATGAGTATCCTAATGTAGAAGCCTTTGAGTCAGATATCGAATTTACTATTAAGCAGGGCATACTCAAGTCGCTTATTGATGCGACTCAGTTCTCCATGGCTAATCAAGACGTACGTTATTATCTTAATGGCTTACTGCTTGAAACTGATGGCAATGTGCTGCGTGCCATAGCCACCGACGGTCATCGTTTAGCTTTGAGTCATCGCCAAATAGAGGCAACGCTGCCAGAGAAACAAGTGATAGTGCCACGTAAAGGTGTCATTGAGCTGCAGCGTCTCTTCGAAGGAGAAGACTTGGATGTGACTATCGCCATAGGTGAAAATGCCATCCGTGCAACGACATCGAGTGCGGTATTGACCAGCAAGTTAGTAGATGGTCGTTTTCCTGATTATCGTCGAGTTTTGCCTAAAGGTGGTGATAAAATTGTCATTGCTAGCCGACATCAGCTTAAACAGGCCTTGCTACGAGCTTCTATCCTCTCAAATGAGAAGTTTCGTGGCGTGCGGGTACAGTTAGAAAAAAACTTACTGAAGATCACGGCTAATAATCCTGAACAGGAAGAAGCTGAGGAGATCTTAGATGTTGAATATGACAATATTCCCCTAGAGATAGGCTTCAACGTCAGTTATCTATTGGATGTGCTCAATAACCTTCCCTCAGATGAGGTACGTATTACGCTTATTGATGGCAATTCCAGCGCGCTGATTGAGAATCATATCGAAGAAGATTCTATGTATGTGGTTATGCCGATGAGGCTCTAGTCTTCATACTAGTAATATACCCAGTTCCACAGAACTCACGAATTTTGAGGTAGAGCGGGTATATAAATAAATTATTTTTGAAAGGCTGTTAACTCAGTTTTTGTGTTTGGAACACTTATCCTGATTTTTAAGTATTATTCAGGATAAAATATGGGCTTTGATGTGGTCTGTGGATATGCTAGTCTTCTTGGCTGTTTAACACGTTATAGCTGATAATTTGTGACTTTTTTAATTTGTTAAATTAAGAGCATTTTATTATTTTGCCAAAATAAGTGATTGAGCAATAAATGAGTCTGACGCGTCTCCATATTGAAAGCTTTCGGAATATTGCTTCAGCTCAACTACTTCCGGCCGAAGGGATTAACCTCATTTATGGCCAAAATGGCAGTGGCAAAACCAGTATTTTAGAAGCTATCTATTTTCTTGGTATGGGCCGTTCCTTTCGCAGTCATATTTCCCAGCGAGTGATTCAATACTCGGATGATAAGTTAACCTTATTTGCTAACTTAACAGTGCATGATAAAAATAGCAAAATAGGCCTAAGACGATTTCGTAGTGGTGAGACCGAAGTCAAGATTGATGGCGATAAAGTCAAACGTCTATCGACTCTGGCGGAGTCTTTGCCAATACAAGTGATCACTCCTGAGAGTTTTGCTTTGCTGTTTGAAGGACCCAAATCGAGACGTCAGTTTATTGATTGGGGAGCATTTCATTGTGATAAAGGTTTTTATTCGGCTTGGATTAATGTAAGGAGAATCTTAAAGCAACGAAATCAGCTGCTTAAGAACAACGTTAGCTATGGTCAAATTGAATATTGGGATAGAGAGTTAGTTCGTTATTCTTTAGTTGTTACCGATATCAGAATTCAATATGTAAACTCGTTAAATGAGCAACTTAAGAGTATAATTAGGGAGTTTTTACCTCAGTTCGATGTGAGGGTTTCTTTTACCCAAGGTTGGGATAGTAAAACAGATTATGCGCAACTCTTAGAGACGCAATATCCCAGAGATGTAACCAGCGGCAATACCACAAGTGGTCCCCATAAAGCCGATTTGAGATTGCGTGTTGGCACCTTGCCAGTTCAGGATGCTTTATCACGAGGGCAACTGAAATTATTAGTCTGCGCACTGCGTATTGCACAGGGGAAGTTGCTCAAGCAACAAATAGATAAGAATAGTATTTATCTGGTGGATGATCTTCCATCAGAGTTGGATGCAAAGCACAGGCAATTGTTGCTGCAACAGTTAATCGATACCGGCGCACAAGTTTTTGTCACCGCCATCGAGCCTGCCGCGATACTAGATTCGTTAAACACGCCACCGAATAAGGTGTTCCATGTGGAACAGGGGCGTGTAACGGTAATTGATTAACCGATGAGAGAATAATATGTCAGAGAATAGTTACGATTCTTCGAGTATTAAGGTACTAAAAGGCCTTGATGCAGTACGGAAGAGACCTGGGATGTATATCGGTGATACCGATGATGGTTCTGGTTTACATCACATGGTCTTCGAAGTGGTCGATAACTCTATCGATGAAGCTTTAGCGGGTCATTGTAGTGAGATTATCATCACTATCCACGTTGATGGTTCGGTATCGGTGAAAGATGATGGTCGTGGTATCCCCGTCGATATTCATCCAGAAGAAGGTATATCTGCTGCAGAAGTTATCATGACTGTTCTTCATGCGGGTGGTAAGTTCGATGATAACTCATATAAAGTTTCCGGTGGCCTTCATGGTGTGGGGGTTTCGGTTGTTAATGCCCTGTCTGAGAAACTACAGCTGATTATTCGTCGTAACGGTAAGCTGTACGAGCAATTCTATAGCATGGGTGATCCCGTTGCGCCGATCAAAGAGATTGGTGATGCGACCTGTACGGGTACCGAGCTAAGATTTTGGCCAAGCCATAAAACCTTCACTAATAATATTGAGTTTCATTTCGATATTTTGGTTAAACGAGTTCGTGAGTTGTCATTCCTCAACTCAGGTGTTGGTATCCGCCTGGTTGATGAGCGTGATAACCGTGATGAGTTTTTTCAGTATCAAGGGGGCATTAGTGCCTTTGTCGATTACCTGAATGTGAATAAGACACCGATCAACAAAGATGTATTCCACTTCATTCATGAACGTGATGATGGGATCACGGTCGAAGTCGCGATGCAGTGGAACGATGGTTTCCAGGAGAATATTTTCTGTTTTACCAATAATATTCCTCAGCGTGATGGCGGTACTCACCTCGCGGGTTTTCGTGGTGCCTTGACTCGTAATTTAAACGCTTACATGGAGCGTGAAGGCTATAACAAGAAGGGCAAGACCAATGCGACTGGCGATGATGCCCGTGAAGGTCTAACCGCGGTTATCTCGGTTAAGGTTCCGGACCCTAAATTTAGTTCACAGACTAAAGATAAGTTGGTTTCAAGCGAAGTTAAATCGGCGGTTGAACAGACTATGGGTGAAAAGTTAGGTGACTACCTGATGGAGCATCCAAACGAAGCCAGATTGATCGTCGGCAAGATTATCGATGCGACACGTGCTCGTGAAGCGGCGCGTAAAGCCCGTGAGATGACACGTCGTAAAGGTGCATTAGATTTAGGTGGTCTGCCGGGTAAACTGGCTGATTGTCAAGAGAAAGACCCAGCGCTTTCTGAAATATACATAGTGGAAGGTGACTCTGCTGGTGGTAGTGCCAAGCAGGGACGTAACCGTAAAAACCAAGCCATTCTTCCATTAAAAGGTAAAATCTTAAATGTTGAGAAGGCTCGCTTTGATAAGATGCTATCTTCTCAGGAAGTCGCGACGTTGATCACCGCCTTAGGTTGTGGTATCGGTCGAGATGAATACGATCCCGATAAGACCCGTTATCACAACATTGTCATCATGACCGATGCGGACGTCGACGGATCTCACATTCGAACGCTGCTGCTAACTTTCTTTTTCCGTCAGATGCCTGAGCTTATCGAACGTGGTTATATTTATATTGCTCAGCCACCTCTCTATAAGGTGAAGAAAGGCAAACAGGAACAGTATCTAAAAGATGAACTGGCTCTGACGCAGTTTCTAACTAATTTAGCCTTAGATGGTGGTGAACTTCATTCTTCTGTCGATGCGCCTGCTATCTTAGGCGCACCGTTAGAGAAATTGGTTTATCAGTATCGTGAAGTTGAGACAATTTTTGACCGTTTAGATCTGCGTTACCCGACGCTGTTGACCGAACGCATGCTTTACCATTCAGCCTTAGATGCTGAGATGCTAGCCGATGAAGCTAAGATGAAGCAGTGGTGTGACGGTTTTGTCGCCGATCTAACAGAGAAAGAGTCTGGCGGTGTTATCTATAGTGCTGAACCAGTGATGGATCCAGAGCGTAAAGTATATCTGCCAAATGTGCACATACGTAAGCATGGTATTGATACCAGCTATCTATTTACCTATGAGTTCTTGAATTCCAGTGACTACGAGCGTATGGCTAAGCTTGCACAAGCGCTCGAAGGGCTTATCACTGACGGTAGTTATATTAAGCGTGGTGAACGCATGAAGGAGATTTCTACCTTCGCTGAGGCACTTAACTGGCTGATGAATGATTCTAGACGTGGCCTCTATATTCAACGTTATAAGGGGTTGGGTGAGATGAACCCTGAGCAACTTTGGGAGACGACCATGGATCCTGAGTCGCGTCGGATGCTAGTGGTTACCATTGAAGATGCTATTGGTGCCGATCAGTTGTTCACTTGTTTGATGGGTGATAATGTTGAGCCTCGTCGTAAATTTATCGAAGAGAACGCACTTAATGTCGCTAATTTGGATGTCTAGATTTAGTTAGTAGGCTAGTCTTAAACTATAAGTGATAAATAAAATCCAAGCCCTAGAGAAATTTAGGGCTTTTTTGTACGTGGATATAAACCCATTTTATCTCAGTCTGCTCTGAAATTTCACTTTGAAGCAGAATGGGATAGACAGTAATCAAGCATCATTATGCTTGATTATTAGTCATTGCACCGAATAGGTTTTAAGCCTGAATATTTATTAATATACGCTATATATCTATAAACTGGAGTGAGTAAGTGCTTACTTGTTTTTATGGTAAAAAGCCTCAATAATATTTGAGGCTTATCGAAACTCTTAGTTTTTGGGTACTTTTTACTGTAGCAAAGAGATATCAGCCACATGTAAAAATTGGTCGCGCAGATTAGAAAGCAATGCTAAACGGTTGTTCTTTAATGCTTGGTCATCGACCATGACCATAACATCTTCGAAGAAGGTATCCACGCTTTCATGTAGATCTGCCAGAAGTGCCAGAGCTTGCTGATAGTTTGCTGAGGCAAACAAAGGAACCAGTTTAGGTTGAAGTTGATTGAGCTTCTCTGCCAGTGCCTTCTCTGCGGTTTCAGTCAATAAACTTGTATCGATAGTTGCAGGTATATCATCTTCAACTTTAGCCAAGATATTAGACACTCGCTTGTTAGCAGCAGCAAGAGCTGAAGCCTGATCTAGTGTTCTGAAGTGAGATACAGCCTTGATACGACTATTGAAATCAGCGGGTGAAGTTGGATGACGAGCCAGTACGGCTAATATCACATCGACACTAACGCCTCGATCTTGATACCAGGCACGGAAACGAGCCATGAAAAATTCGAGTACTTGCTCGGCAGTCATAACATTAGTTAGATTGCTGCCATGCAGCGACTGCGCTTTAGCAATAAGGTCAACCAGATCCAATGGTAGGTTATTTTCGACGCAGATACGCAAGATACCAATTGCGGCGCGGCGCAGTGCGAATGGATCGGCAGCCCCCTTAGGCGCAAGGCCAATACCGAAGATACCCACCAAGGTATCTAGCTTCTCAGCCAGTGCTACACAGATAGAAACTGCTGCAGTAGGCACTGTATCACCGGAGAACTTAGGCTTGTATTGCTCTTGTAGAGCTAGAGCTACGGCCTCAGTCTCACCGTTGAGGCGTGCGTAATGCATGCCCATGGTGCCTTGAAGGTCGGTGAACTCCATGACCATATTAGTCATCAAGTCTGACTTAGAAAGCAGACCGGCACGAGATGCTTCTTCGCTTGATAGGTGTAAACCTAGATTATGACAATGGGCATCTATGCTATTAGCGATGAAGCCTGCCATTTCAGATATGCGTTCGACACGCTGTTTGATAGTACCTAGTTGTTTCTGGAACACAACGGTTTCCAGGCTGACTAGGCGATCTTCCAATGTTTGTTTCTTATCATTTTCGAAGAAAAACTCGGCATCAGCAAGGCGTGGGCGAACCACTTTTTCATTACCCGAGATGATCACCTGAGGATCTTTAGATACGATATTGGTGACGAAGATGAAGTTGGGAAGTAGTTGACCTGTTTTGTCGAATACTGGGAAGTATTTCTGATCGCCTTTCATGGTGTAAACTAAGGCTTCAGCAGGGACATCGAGGAACTTTTTTTCGAAGTTAGCGGTTAATACTACTGGCCATTCGACCAGAGAGCAGACCTCTTCAAGTAGATCGTCTTCAAGATCAGCAACGCCGCCAATCTTAGTCGCTGCAGCTTCTGCACCTGTCTTGATGATGGCTTTACGGAGCTCATAGTCGGCTATTACCTTGCCTTTTTCTTTCAGCGCTGACAGGTAGTTATCGGCGTGATCCAACTCAAAGCTGGCTTGACCCATGAAGCGATGACCACGAATAATGCGATCTGATTTGATGCCCAGTAGCTCACCTGTAATGATGTCACTACCAAGTAGCATCGTTACTGTATGCACAGGACGGATAAATTGTGTCTTGTTGCTACCCCAGCGCATAGGCTTAGGGATAGGAAGTTTATCCAGTGCACGTTGTGCCATTGTCGAGATCAGGTTCTTTGTCTCAATACCGACAACATTTGCTTGATGCAGTAACCATTCGCCTTTATCTGTTTTAAGGCGTCCCGCTTCTTCGACGGTAATACCATTGCCACGGGCCCAGCCCATGGCTGCTTTAGTCGGATTTTTGTCGGCATCGAAGGCCTGAGCTATTGCAGGCCCCCGCTTTTCGACAATTTTGTCAGCTTGAGCGGTAGCGAGTTGGTTTACACTTAGGGCTAAACGACGTGGAGCAGCATGCCAAACGGCGGATTCGAAGCTAAGCTCCGCTTTCTTCAACTCATCAGTAAAGTTGCTTAGAAAGGATTCTGCGAGTTTACGCAGGGATTTTGGTGGCAACTCTTCGGTACCAATTTCAATGAGTAAGTTTTCGAAATTCATGGTTATTACCTCTACTTACACATTGGGAAGCCAAGAGCTTCACGGGATTGATAATAGGACAGTGCGACACCTTTAGCCAAGGTGCGAACGCGTAAAATATAACGCTGACGTTCGGTAACCGAGATGGCATGGCGAGCATCGAGCATGTTAAAAGCATGCGAAGCTTTCATCACCTGCTCGTAGGCTGGAAGTGGCAGCGGCTTTTCGAGAGACAAGAGGCGTTCACAGGCTTTCTCACAATCATCGAATAATTTAAAAAGAACATCGACATCGGCATGTTCGAAATTGTAGGTAGACTGCTCAACTTCATTTTGATGGAAAATGTCACCGTACATGATTTTTCCCATGGGACCATCGGTCCAGACCAGATCATAGACGCTATCAACTTCTTGGATATACATGGCCAGACGTTCTAGACCGTAAGTGATCTCACCGGTTATCGGATTACATTCGATTCCACCAACCTGTTGAAAGTAAGTGAACTGAGACACTTCCATGCCATTTAACCAGATTTCCCAACCTAGACCCCAGGCTCCTAATGTCGGTGACTCCCAATTGTCTTCTACGAAACGTACATCATGAACGCCCATGTCTATACCAACAGCTTCCAATGATCCCAGATATAATTCTTGAATGTTGCTTGGAGAGGGCTTCAATACGACTTGAAACTGATAATAGTGCTGTAGACGGTTTGGGTTATCACCATAACGGCCATCGGTTGGGCGGCGACATGGCTGCACGTAGGCACTGCTCATTGGCTCAGGGCCTAATGAACGTAGGAAAGTTTGTGGGTGGAATGTACCAGCACCAACCTCAATATCGAGAGGTTGAACGATGGCGCAACCTTGCTGCGCCCAGTACTCCTGCAGGGCCATAATAAAACCCTGGAATGTCTTTACGTCATGTTTTGTCGTCATGTCTACTGTCTACGCTGTTAGGATGATACCAACACCTTGTCTAGTTGCTTATTTAGCAGCTAGTCTAGCTGGAAATATAAAAAATGGTTTCGATTATACCTTGTAGAAATAGGCATATGTAGGTTATTTTTTATCTCCTAAAGAAAATAAACATAAAAATTATATTTAGGAGTAAGTTCATGGACAAAAAGCGCTGCGGCTGGGTTGGAGATGATCCCATTTACTTGGATTATCATGATTATGTTTGGGGTCGACCTGTGTACGATAGTCAGGAGCTTTTCGCCAAACTCTGCCTCGATGGTCAGCAGGCGGGACTTTCCTGGATCACCATTCTCAAAAAACAAAAGACCTATGAAGCGGCATTTGCTAACTTCGACCCAGCGGTGATTGCTAATTTCGATGATGCTAAGGTCGAGGAGCTACTCCAAGATAAGGGCATAGTCAGAAATCGACTCAAGGTTAACTCCATTATCAAGAATGCTCGTGGTTACATGGCCCATTTTTCTGACACCAAGGGAGAGCAAGGCAGTGATTTCTCTGAATTTCTTTGGAGTTTTGTCGACGGTAGCCCAATTGTGAATCATTTTAAAAATACGCAAGAGATGCCTGTGAAGACTCTGGAATCTGAAGCCATGTCTAAGGCTTTGAAAAAAATGGGGTTTAATTTTGTAGGGCCGACAATTTGTTATGCATTTATGCAGGCGGTAGGTATGTTTAATGATCATGCAACTTATTGTTTTTGTTATACAAAAAACAATAAGTAGGGTGGGGCTAAGAAGGTGTTAAGACTGAGAAGGGAGTAAAGCCGCGCCTGTTGGACTGTTCGTTTCACTCTCTGGAAATAAAAGTTCCTAGAAAACCTAGGTTCTAGTTTCCTAGGAACTAAAAGCAAAAGAGTGTTCCACGTGGAACACTCTTTGTCTTATTTAATACCGAAGTATTACTTTTTCTATCTCAATTTTCTTCGCGAAGCGAAAATTTAATTATTTTTTGGCTCCTTTCTCTTCAAAAATAATTTTCTTGAAAATAAAATATGGCACTAAAAGTTAGCCAGATTTTAAAATTTTAAATAGAGATTAATCTTCAAAAAAGAAAGGTTTTCTGTCCTTTCCTTTATTCTTAGGTCCACCATTGAGTTGATTCATGGTTTCAGCATTGTAGAGTTTGCCGTTGACCATGGTATAACTCACTCGATCAGTGACTCG